>NZ_MUFL01000018.1:0-51478 GCF_001995355.1 Salinivibrio sp. PR919
GTGAAACAGTTGAAGTAAGTACTATGTTAAAAGCCTACCAATATGCTAGCGATGCTTTAGGCGGTTTCATAGAGGCAATTGATGACTCACCACTTTCTGAGCGCACTATTATTGCTGCAACAGGGGACCATCATTTACGATTTTTATCAAAAGGTGCACAGAACGAAATTGCACTGAATTATGCTGTTCCATTTTTTCTTAAAGTACCAAAAAAAATTCTAACTCAAACATCTTATTATTATGACCCAACGCGTATCGGCTCACACCGCGATATTTTCCCTACGCTCTATCACTTTAGCTTATCCAACTCGCTATACTCGAGTTTAGGCGGAGAAAACTTGCTGCAAAAACAGCCTGTCTCTAATTATGGCTACAATAACTCTGTAGTTATCAACTCGCAGGGGGTATATCGTCTATCATCGCCTAAAAAACTCTACCCTTGGCGTTCATTACTAACTAACGAACGCGAAGCTGTCACAAATTCAGAGCCAAACTGGGGTAGAAACTATCAAAAGCTTCAACATAACTTTCTAAGATTTAGGGTTAACGCCAACAGTGAAAAACATGCGCTGATACGTCCCACTACGACGAATAAGTAAAACAGAAGCGCGTAGGTGGCGCCTTATCATCAACCTACGCGCTAACCTCAGTGATATTGCTTCGCCATCATGGTTTCAAACGCGTCGATCACCTGCTGTGTAYCAATGGCAGCCATCACATGATCGCCTTTCACCCTAGTGCTCCATGCCAATTGATTAACGGGCTTGCCATGTTGCTGTTCAGCAAAGGTTTCATAGACACTGACTACATCCGCGAGGTTGTTATAAGGGCCGGTCCGCTTCGGATTACTATGCCCGTAAAGACCTAAAACGGGCGTGCCTTGCGTGGTTGCCATGTGCGCGGGGCCGGAATCGGGGGCTAGCACCGCATCGGCACGTGCGAGCACCGCGGCCAATTGCTTGAGACTTGTTTGTCCCACCAAGTTAATCAGTGGTACGTTGGCGTCGGCAATAATGCGGGCGGCCAGCGTTTTTTCACGCGCTGCCGGTGAACCACAGAGTACCACCTGATAACCTTTACCGACCGCGTAGTCGGCAAATTCAGCATAGCGCTCTGGCAGCCAGTTACGCTCATCTTTACTCGCGGCAGGACTGATCACGACAGTGGGCTTGTCACCGAGTTGCGCTTTGGCAAATGCATGATCGTCTTCAGAAAGTGGTAGTTGCCACTGCGGCTGCGTAACTGGCACACCCAAATATTGAGTGAAGGCGAAAAAGCTATCTAACACATGGCGAGATTGGGTGTCGGGGATCCGTTTATTGGTAAACAGCCACTGTCCCTCTTTCGCTCGGTGGCGGTGAAATCCCACGCGATAGCGCGCGCCGATCCCCACAGTCAATAAGCTCGCGCGTAAAGCAAGCTGCATATGCACTAACGCATCAAACCGGCGCCCTTTCAGCTGCCGCCAGACGTGACGCATGCCTGCTAATCCCGCTTTTTTATCAAACACCACCAGCTCCACCCCATCAAGTCCAGCTAGAAGCTGTGCTTCAACTTTACCAACCACCCAAGTGATCTGCGTCTGCGGCCAATGGCGCTGCACGGCTTGAATCGCCGCGACCGCATGACAAACATCGCCAATCGCAGATAGGCGTAAAAAACACAGGGAGCGTGGGGCGTGAGTAAACAGAGGCATAACAAATTCCAATTAAGTTATCGCGCCGATTATGCAGTTGGCTCGGTTAAATGTAAAATGCCAGCCTATCGATCAAATTGTTACGAGAATGTATTTATGGGCGCTAATACATCCCCCTCAGAAAAGCCGCGAGGGCTGATACGTATCATTAAAGCCACTGGCTATTCTTGGGCTGGATTAAAAGCGGCATATCACCATGAAGCCGCGATCCGTCAAGAAGTTGTATTGTTGGTTGCGGCGCTAGCCGTATTACTCTGGCTACAATTGCCTGTGATGGAATCTTTGATGATGTTCGGCGTCATTGTGTTAGTGATTATCGTCGAACTGCTTAACTCCGCCATTGAAGCCGTGGTCGACAGAGTGGGTGAAGAGCGTCATGAGCTTAGTGGCAGAGCAAAGGACATCGGCTCTGCGGCGGTGTTTGTCAGTTTGCTTTTAGCAGGTGTAATCTGGCTTACCATCTTATGGCATCACTTTGGTGTCCTACTTATTCGATAACACACATCGTCATACAACCCGGCAACGCGTCCATTATGTTGCCGATTGATTAACTTAACTGTGATGAGAAATCATGTCTTTTAAATCGCGACTTCAAACACACAGCTGGTTCATCGCCATTAACGCCCTTGTGTTAATGGCAATAGCCAGCCGCTACTTTGCGTTTCTACCTAGCTTTCCCACAGAACCACTTGGCATCACCTTTATCGTGGTCAGTACCTTTAGCCAAATGGCCTTACTTGCCGCCATTGTTGGCTTGATAACACTTCCGCTGCTAATGCTGCCCACCAAGGTGCGCCAACCGTTGCTCGCCTTGATTGCCTCGGTGGGTGTGATCACGCTTTTCATCGATACCATCGTGTTTGCCCAGTACCGATTCCATATTAATGCCATGGTGCTAGATCTGATCCTCGCAGGGCAAATTGTCAGCTTCCCGCTGATCACTTGGCTGATGGTAATAGGTGGCGTGATTGCCTGCCTCGCCGCGCAATGGGCACTTTTGGCTGCGTTGTCGCGCACACGTTTTTCCCACCAGCACAAAGTCGGCAAAAAATTTGCGCTGCTCACGTTTCTTACCTTGCTTGCCACCCATGGGATTCATATTTGGGCCGCGGCCTACGCGTACCAACCCGTGACAACGGTGAAACGTTATTTGCCACTTTTCTATCCAGCCACCGCCAACAGCATGATGCGCAAAAATGGTTGGATTGATGAACAAGCTCTAGCGCGCCAAAAGGCGATGGATGTAGATCGCGAAGCCGACCTTAACTACCCGCTTTCACCATTAGAAACCATCCATGTTGAACAACCGGTAAATATCATGTTTTTGGTGGTTGACTCATGGCGCGCGGATACCTTCAATGCTGACAACACGCCCAACCTTTGGGCACTGGCACAAAATGGTCGTACCTATTCACATCATCTTGCGACGGGGAACGCCACCCGTACCGGCATTTTTGGCCTGTTTTATGGCATACCGGGCACCTATTGGCACAGTTTTCTTGCCAATCAGCAATCTCCGGTGCTGATGGACCGCCTGCAAGCGCTCGATTATCAACTGGGTATTTTTACCGCCGCGCAATTGGAAAAGCCGGAATTTAACCAAACCGTGTTTGCCAAGGTAGCCGATTTACGTAACGGCTCTGAGGGCGACTCTCCCGCCGAGCTAGACGCAGATCTCACCCAAGATTGGATCCGTTGGCACCAAAAGCGTGACCCCAATCGTCCTACTTTCTCGTTTTTGTTTTACGATGCGCCACATGGCTATGATTTTCCTGCGGACTTTACCCCCAAGTATCAGCCGATGCTGGACGAAATTAACTACCTCAAGCTAAATAACGAGACAGACCCGACACCGTTTTTCAATCGCTATAAGACCAGCGTGCGCTACGTGGATAGCTTGGTGGCCAAGGTCATTGAGGAGCTAAAACAAAGCGGAGAGTTCGATAATACCTTGATTGTGCTCACTGGCGATCACGGCCAAGAAATGAATGACAACCAACTGAATTTTTGGGGGCATAACAGTAACTTTACTGACCCACAAATTCATGTGCCTTTCGCGATGATAGGCCCCGGCATCGAGGCAAAACAGGTCGATACCGGCAAACAACTCACCAGCCACCAAGATGTTGCGCCTACCCTAATGAAGCATTATTTGGGCGTAACGTCCGATCCAGCCAGCTATGCGATTGGTCATGACTTATTTGCACCAAACCCCGGCCAAGATTGGGTGTTATCGTCAAACTACAGCGGCTATGCGTTAGTGACCGACGACACTATTTTAGAAGTGGGTGCGGGGGGGCAATATCAATACATGGATAACACCAACCGACCCATAGAAAACGCGTCACCTGACTTTGCGCAAATGGAAAAAGCCCTCGAGCAAATCAGCCGTTTCCGCTAGTCCGTCGCTTGCACGTTAAGGCCTATCCGTTTATGAGCCTCTGTCTTCCAGAGGCTCATCTATCCATTTTCTGCAGGCTATATCCAGTCAAAAAACTGCACAAACTCTTGCCATTGCGCCGATGCATCCGCCAGCCGCGCTGGATAAAAGCGCACGGCCTGACCGGGTGGCGTTTGCGCCAACATGCTCAAGCTGGCACGGGTTAAACAGCCAAGCTTAGGATAACCACCGAGTGTTTGCCGATCGTTGAGCAACACAATCGGCTGACCATCCGGGGGTACTTGCACGGCGCCGAGTGCAATGCCTTCGGAAACAATACCCGGTYGCTTGCTCACGACGCTCGGTCCATTGAGGCGCACGCCCATACGATCACTGTGCTGATTGACCGTGTATTCACCATCAAAAAATGCCGTTAGCGCCTCGGCGCTGAAGCTATCAAATTGATACCCCGGCACAAGCGCCAGTGGGGTCAGGGCGTTGTAGTCAGGAATAAAACGTGTCGGTACACCGCGCACCCTCGGCAACAGCGCATGCGGTCGGCAAGGCAATACATCTCCTTTGGTGAGCGCCATGCCTCCCGCCTGTTCACCTAATCCGGAATGGAGGCCGCCGAGTTGATTGCGCATCACCGTCGCAGCACTGCCAAATGCCCCATCGACCGCCCAGCCGCCACACACCGCGAGATAGGCCCGCAAACCACGGCGCGCGTAGCGTAAACGCAATTCATCACCCGCATTTAGCGTCAACGTCTGCCACATACCCACGCGCTGACCATTGATACAAGGTTGCATGTCTGCGCCGGTGATGGCGATCGACATCGCGTGGTCAGCACGAAAACGTGCTTGACCCATGGTTATCTCGACAAGCGGTGTATTGGCGGGGTTATCGAGTAAATAATTCGCCCAAGCAAAAGCGTGGCAATCGACCGGCCCGCCTTGGCTTAAGCCAAGCTGGCCCACCCCGTAGCGCCCTGTGTCTTGCACCAAGCTCAATACGCCGGGGTCGAGCACCGTTAATCCTGCCACCATTGACCTCCTGCCGCGCGGTAATCAGACTCTGACATTGGCTCAAAACGGACGGTATCACCTACATCAAACGGCATCATGGGCGATTGACGGGGATTGAATAGCACCTTGGGACAGTTACCAATAATTTGCCAGCCTGCGGGCGACGCCGCCGGATACACCGCAGTTTGCTGTTGTGCAATGCCCACACTGCCGGCGGGGATCTGATGGCGAGGCGTGGTATGCCGCGGCATGGCTATCGTCTCATCCACCGACGCAAGAAAGGCAAAGCCGGGCGCGAAACCAATCGCACAAACGGTGTAAGTTTGTTGGCTGTGTCGCGCAATCACCTCTTGCTCACTCACGCCAGCAAACTCGGCGACCGCAGCCAGATCGGGCCCAACCGAAGGGTGATAATACACCGGCAATATCACGTGTTTTCCGCCCACGGCGTCATCGGTGACTCGCAGTGATTCGCCTTGGTTCATCACCCACGTTTTCAACCTGTCTGGTGACAGTAAGCGAACATTCACTTCTACCAGAACGCTGGTGTAGGCAGGAATTAATTCAACCACACCACGGCCAAAGTGTTGGCGGATTCGCTCACACAGCGCAGATAACTGTGGAACTAAGGCAAGATCGATCTTATTGCCCAACCGGATCATTACCGTGGTTTCACTGACCTGCTCAACCTTGAGTGTCATGGTGTTAAGGCCTTTCTGAGTTGTTTTATCGCCTCGACCGATTGTGGATTATCTCCATGCACACACACCGTATCCGGCGATAGGGTGAGCGTTTGCCCCTCAAGGGTTGTCACCGTGCCATGTTGAGATAGCTGCAACACCTGCGCAATCATCGCGTTAGCGTCATCTAACACCGCGCCCGGTTGACCGCGCGGCGCTAATTGCCCTGACGCCAGGTAGGCTCTATCAGCAAAGGCCTCAAAAATCAGCGGCACACCGACTTGTTGGGCAAGCTGGCGATGCTGACGGTTATCAGGCAATGCCAACACCATTAATGGCGTATTGGGCAGCGTATCAGCCACCGCAGCCAACACCGCTTCAAAGCAATCATTGTCCACCATCATGGTGTTATACAGCGCACCATGGGGCTTCACATAATCAAGGCTCGCATTAAAGCGTGCACAGATCCCTTGTAACGCGCCAATTTGATAGCGAACAAGGTGACTAATTTGTGCAGGGGTATGATCAATATGACGGCGGCCAAAGCCCTGCTTATCGGCGTAGCCGGGATGAGCACCAATACTCACATTGTGCTTTACTGCGAGTGCCACCGTGGCCGCCATTACATCAGGATCTGAGGCATGAAAACCACACGCGATATTGGCCATATCAATCCACGGCATTAGCGCGCTATCCATCCCCATCGACCACGCACCAAAGCTTTCACCCATGTCTGCGTTTAGTTTCATCACTCCCTCGATTTCACTGACTTTGCTTTACCTTACGGCTTTTTAACCCGCGGATAAACCAACAAAATAGTCAGGATGTGAGTCTTGTGTCGTACTCATAAGACTGATAGTTTAAACCACTATGAAAACGGTATTTGATACACACACTCTATTGATTTTTCGCACCCAGTGGTGGCGCGCGCTTTAGCGTGCCATTGAGTCTGGGTATTCATTGGCCGCCGGTAGGCAGTCAATGAGTCGTTTTCAACTTCCCTGTCTCCGTCGGCTTTTATCCTCAAGGAGACACCAATGCACCCCCCCTACTCTATCGACAAAAACGCTATCGACAAAAACGACGTTATTCTGACCGGCGATCGCGCCACTGGCCGCTTACATCTTGGTCATTACAGTGGCTCACTTAGCCAACGACTTGCGTTACAAGGACAATGTGCTCAAACCATTCTGGTCGCAGATATGCAGGGATTAACCGACAATGGTCATCAACCAGGTCACGTCGCCACGCATATTTTAGGCTTGGTCGCGGACTATCTCGCGGTTGGGCTTGACCCTGATAAGGTCACAATTTGTCAGCAATCCCAACTTCCTGCGCTCGCAGAACTCACCATGTTTTATAGTAATTTAGTGAGTTACGCACGACTGGTCCGCAACCCCACGGTAAAACACGAAATCAACGACAAGCAGTTTGGACAGCAAGTTCCCGTCGGTTTTTTAACCTACCCAATCAGTCAAGCCGCCGACATCACCGCATTTGGCGCTAACCTCGTGCCAGTAGGCGATGATCAACTTCCTATGATCGAGCAAACCAACGACATTGTGCGCAAATTTAATCACGTTGTCGGCGAGCCTGTATTACGCGAATGTCGTGCACTTACCAGCAAAGCATCGCGCTTGCCGGGTGTTGATGGTAAAAGCAAGATGTCAAAATCTTTGGGTAACGCCATCTATCTTAGCGATGACAATGACACCATACGTGACGCGGTGCGATCCATGTACACAGACCCTCAACACCTACGCGTCTCAGACCCCGGCCGAGTCGAAGGCAATGTCGTTTTTACCTATTTGGACGCTTTCCACCCTGACGCTCAACACGTCGCCGAACTCAAAGCACATTATCAGCGCGGAGGTCTGGGGGATATGACAGTGAAAAACGTGTTGACCGATAGCTTAATCTCCCTGATATCGCCCATTCGAGAACGGCGAAAAGCACTCATGAACGCCCCTGATTACTTGTCAGATATCCTAAAAGATGGGCAAAAAAAGGCGCGTATACAGACAGAACAAACATGCCAGAACGTTAAGCGTGCATTGGGCCTGCTTGTGGGATAAAGAGGTAAGAGGGGTGAGTGAAAAATGGCTTATACTTACTTACCAGTGATGAATCAGATAGTTATCGCAATCTCTTTTGCATAACGAGTTAGACAGATGTAAAAGATTGCAGAATGTTTCCCAATCCACATCAAATAAAAGGGCTTTTTGCGCGGCAAACGGAAAAAATGTCTTCCATACTTTAGCGAATTCGAAACCATAATTAACACAAGGTATCCGGTATGTTGAAGTTAATGCTGCGCGGAAAGCTCTTAGTGCTTGCCATCGTACCCTTGGTATTATCCATTCTCGTTACGTTATTTATCACTACCTATTACGAGCGAGAGCTGGTCGAAGAGAACATTGCCACTTTTCGAACCAAATTAATTGATGAGCGAAAAATGCAGCTTCGCGAAGCCACAGAAATTGCCGCGACTGTAGTAAAAAACGCACAGCAAGCGGGCGGTGATGCCACACAAAATGTTAAAGATGCACTTCGCGAAGTGACCTTTGGTAAGGCAGGCTACTTTTACATCTACGATAAACAAGGTAACAACGTATTCCATGCCTTAAAGCCAGAGCTTGAAGGCCGGTCCTTGATCAATCTTACAGATCCCAAGGGCAACAAAATTATTGTAGGCCTGCTCGAAGCGGCGCAAAGCGGTGATGGCACCTTCACCTACCTCTATCAAAAGCCGGGTACCAATGAATTGATCGAAAAGATTGGCTATGCCGATATGGTCAATAACGGCCAATGGATGTTGGGGACCGGGGCGTACATTGACGATATTGAGGCACGCGTTGCCGGTTTCCGCGAAAATGCAGAACAGGCTTTAGCGGCACAAACTGCGCGCATGGTCATTGCGGGTATTCTTATTTTGATCATTACGTTCGTTGCCGTCGCCTTTGTTGCCCAACGGATGTCAATACCGGTGAAAGACATGCTGGACAACCTCAATGATATTGCCGACGGTGATGGCGACCTGACCCAGCGCCTGAAAATTAAAGGCAGTGACGAAATTGCTCTGCTTGGGGATGCGTTTAACCGCTTTATCGACAAGCTGCAAACCACCATCCGCAGTGTGGTGGATGTTACGGAAAAAGTGAGCCACACCGCACGCACGATTGACGAGCAAACCCAGATGGTTGCCACGCAATTACAGACTCACGATAACGAGACCGAGCAAGTGGTCACCGCTGTTACCCAGATGAGCTCGGCTGCGCAAGAGGTGTCACAGAACGCCACCCAGGTGGCTGATGCCACTAGTGCAGCTACTGACGACGCGCGTCACGCCCAAGAGAAAGTTCAGTTCTCGATCACCTCGATGCAAGCGCTGGTCGAGCAAATGAATACCTCGAGTACGCATGTGGATTCGCTAAATGAGCAGTCCCATAAGATTACCGGCGTGCTTTCTGTGATTGGCGATATTGCTGAACAAACCAACTTGCTGGCACTTAACGCTGCCATTGAGGCCGCACGTGCAGGCGAACAAGGTCGCGGGTTTGCGGTGGTCGCTGATGAGGTGAGAACCCTCGCAAGCCGCACGCAAAAGAGCACTCACGAAATTCGCGAAATGCTGGATGAGCTACAGTCGTACGTCAATCAAGCTGTAGATGGGATGAAGCAAAGTAACGATACCTGCCAGCAAACCTCGGAGGCATCCAACGAAATTGGTAGCGGCATTGATTCGGTGAGTAACGCCATTACCCAAATCAATGACATGACCAGCTATATTGCCTCGGCTGCCTCGGAGCAAACCACGGTGACCGAAGACATTCACCGTAATCTGGTATCGATTCGCGACATTGTGAGCCAGCTACTCAACGCCAGTAATGACTCGTCACAAGCGGCAACTGACTTAAACCAGACAGGCGAAGAGCTCAAACGTCTGGTGAGCCAATTTAAGGTTTAACCGGCAACACCAGACCAAAAGGCGCTAATCGCTAGCGCCTTTTTCTATTCCGCCCGCCGGCTTATCTTTCTACTTCTGGCAGCGCGCGTGCCATCAATGCACCCAGCAGGCCAAGCGCCGATAACACCGCAATCACCACCATCAACCCCCACTGGCTCAACCATGCCGTGACGCCACCCATGAATAAGAGCATGAAGCCAATCAACGTATTGCTAACCGAGACATAATCGGTGCGCTGATTGCCCTCAGCCATATTCACGATGTAGGTTTTACGCCCAAGCCGCACACCCTCGTGAGCAATGGTCAGGACAAAGTAGACGCCAGGCAGTACCGACGCAAAAGAAAACAGCGCGGGATACCACTGACCGATACTCACCACCACCAGCCCCAATAACGCCGTCACCACGGCAGCCATTATCATCACTTGGCGGCTAGACCGATCGGCAAACAGTCCCCAAAAAGGGGCCGACAACAAACTTGCGATGCCACTAATCGCAACAAAACTTGCGGTGGTGATCGCTAACGCTTGGCTATGCTGACTAGCTAACAGCACATAATAGGGCGCGGATAGGGCCGAACAGAGTAACAGTGAACGGGTGATCACAAAGTGGCGTAGGCGTCTATCATCCACCAATAAGCGCAGTTTAGAAATCGCATGCGTGAGCGCATTGGCACCACCTTCAGTGGCCCCTTCGTATTCATCCACTTGGCTGTAAACCGCCGCGGCAATCCACCAAAGCACTGCGCCGAACGCCAATAGCGCGCAATAGACCCACACATGCTGTTGATCCGAGACACTGAATAATCCGACACCGGCGGCAATCGTCACCGCCCCCGCCAAGCTTGACGACCACCCATTCAAGCGTCCTCGTTGCGGCTTAGGAATGGTTTTCCCTAACACATCTTTCGAGGCGACCGAGCACAAGCCTCGCGCCAAACTAAATACCACCAGCAAGCCGATAATGCTCCAGCCGGCTACCTGACCGGTTAAAAGTAACGCAGCGATCGCCATGGCTAGGATACACGCCCCTTGAATGACAGAGCCCGCCACCCATGCCCACTTACGTACCGCAAATTGGCGGACATAACCGGCGATACCCAACTGAGGCACTAACGAGCCCGCCTCTCGTATGGGCACCAATAAGCCAATTAACGACAAGGGAGCACCAACCGCGGTGAGAAGCGCTGGCAAGACAATTTTCGGGTTAGATACCGCGTCGCCAATTTTGGTGAGTCCTTGGCTAACGATGATGCGGAAAAAATTGCCCGGAACCTCACGGCACGCACTGCCATCAATGTCTTTACAGGCACGCGCATCTTCTTCATTAAAAAGTTTTTGGTGTAAGTCATCCGCTAGTTTGTGCACGCTTTCTCCCAGTCTTTTTTGTTTTTATTCTGCCCATATTGGCAAGGTACGGCAAAATCAACGTGATAATGTTCATCATGGCGAACCCAAGACCGCCGCGTTGAAAACTGAATATGTTGCTTTAAATACTGCCCATACTGGGTATCGTACAGTGTTGGTACTTACTGTAAGTCTTTATGGCTCAAGCGCGTAAGCCAATATTCACGATAGCGAAAATAGCAATAGGTCGAGGCAAACAGGAAAAACAAATACGAAAGCGAAAAGACCAAAGGCGAGGTGATCAACGCATGTTTTAACCCGAGCAGGACACCCGCCGCCGTCACTGCAATCTTAGCGACCACCCCGAGCAACAACAAAAACAGCGCAAACTGGGGGTAATGGCTGCTACGAAACGTGATCCAATAGCAAGCACCCACCGCTGTACTAGCGACGCACAGCCCAAGAAGATAAGAATGGAAATGCTCACCCGCCAGCACACCGCCGACTATGGTCAGCACGAGAAGAAGAATAAATGCCATGTTTCCTGCCTTTTTCTCTATTATGCCACTGGCTGGCTAAGGGTGAGAGTGAAGGCTTAAGAGAGTGCGACACCGCTTGCAGGTTGGGTGCACATAGATGAAAGAGTGCGGGATTTTACCGTCATAATGGCGCCGTAACGTTGTGTCAGCGCATCCACCGAGATCACTTGCCCTTGGCGTTTTACGCTGACACGTGTGCCATAGTCGGCTCCGATGCGTCCAGCGCCCTCATCCGCGCTACCCACATAGGTGAAGCATTCAATCGCTAAATCCACAATCCGAAACTCGCGACGACGCGCACTTAAAAGCGCTACCCAACATTTTGCTGCCAGTACTTGTTGTGGCGTTTCTGCCCGTACCGCAAAGCGCCAACCCTCACCGTCACCATAAAAATCCATCGGGAAATGGCGCTTTATTCTCTTTTTATCGTTATAGGTTTTCATCTTTCAATTGTCGTTTTTTTCGTCACCAGTAATGACAATCATCGTCATAATTACTGCATTATCATGCCCTATCGTCCAACGCTTGCCTAATCAAATTTACTCGATAGTGCCCAAGCGTCTAGCAATTAAACATGTAAACTATGAATAGCCTCGCAACCTCACTTATCGCAAAACAATCATCATAATTTTGTCGCGAAAATACCGAACCACATCATCATTCTTAATATATCTAGCTAAACTATTATTTGTACTGGGAGATTTTCATCAACGAGGCCGCGAGAGGATGCAAAAGAAGATAATGCGTTGTCTGAGCGTGTTTATCAGTCTGATCATCATGCTGAGTGCTTCTGCAAAGGCAGAGCAACCTATACGTGTTTTATTCATCAATCCAGGGCATGCGTCTGAAAGCTTCTGGCAGGAAGTCGATCAATACAGCATAGCCGCTGCGGACGCTCTTGGGATCGAGTTAGATATCCGCCACGCCTCCCGTAATCACTTTGCGATGCGTCAAATACTCTCGGCGAGACTGAATAAGCCCCCCCTTCCCAACTATGTGATCATTGTGAATGAAAAGCTGGCAGCCAATCACCTTTTTCCGATTTTACGTCAACACCCGATTTACGTTCAGGTCATCTTAAATGACATCGATGCAGAAGTGCGCGCAAACCTGTTAAGCGATCCTCACTGGCAGCAATATTTGTTACCCAGCGTGATCCCAAATAATCGCTATATTGGGGAGAAAATTGCTGAGGCCATGGTAAAAGCTGGCCACCAACAACCCGGCGAAGCGGTTATAATATCGGGCGATCTCAACACTCCGGCCTCTGTTGCCCGCGAAGCTGGCGCTCGCGACTATTTCAAAAGCCATCAGCAGATTGAATTAATGCAAGTCGTTCATGGGCAATGGGATGAAGCAATAAGCTATGAACAAATGGGCACGTTGCTGCAACGTTATCCAGCGTTGAGATACGTTTGGACCGCGAATGATCATATGGCATTTGGCGCCATCAAAGCGGCGCAAGAAATGGGGAAAAAGCCGGGTGAAGATATTTTTTTCGCGACAGTGAATACGTCAGCAAAGGTTCTATCGCTGAGACAGCAAGGTATTATCTCGGCACTGGGCGGCGGACATTTCTCTGCGGGAGGCATAGCACTTACCCGTATTTATGCCCATGCAAATGGCCTTTCATTACCGTTATTATGCGCTGACCAGTTGTTCCAGTTGATAGAGCCCAACACACCCTATTTTTCTTTTTTACAGGCCGATGCTTGGGACCATATCTCTTTCAAAGAAATGGCTCGTCAACAACGCTCGCACTGCGGTGCTGATAAAATGGAACGGATCAACCAGTGACCCAATTCGATATCAATTTAAAAGGTCTCCAAGCTCGTATCGCGTTTGTGGTACTGGCGCTCAGTTTGCTGTTTTCTATCGGAAGCACGCTATCTCAGATGTATCTTAACTACCAACGTGCGGTAGCCACCTCGACCACACTAATCGAAAGTCGCAGCACGGACGCCGCGCGTGTGATTAGTCATGCGCTCTGGGTGGTCGATTTAGAACTCGTACGTCGCAGTGTTAAAGGGTTGTCGATGATCCCAACCGTTTGCCGCGTTGAGGTAAAAGGCTTTGATGGCACCCAGATCAGCGAAGTTAATAGCACGAGTAGTCATTGTGATGCCAATCATCAAGTTCTTTTAAGCGTGCAGGGGAATAACATCGGTACGCTGAATATGGTACTCAATCGCTACGAGGTAAAACGGGAGGCGCTTGATAGTGCGACTCCTCTCGCACTCGTCCATTTTACTGAAGCATTCATCATCACTATCATCGTACTTTGGGTGGTCAACCGACTATGTTCTCGACCACTAAAGCAGTTAACAAATTCTTTGGACCGGTATCAATCAGAAAAAACCAATCAAAGCTGTGTACCTGTAAGCTTGATCCAACGCGGCGATGAGATTGGTAAGGTGGCGCGTTCCATCAACGCCATGCAATCGCGTATCCGCGATGACTTTCTGCAAAAGCGTATTACCGAGCGAGAGTTAAGACAACATCAAACATTGCTGGAAGAACAAGTCGAACAGCGTACCAAGGCACTCAATTGGCAATCAAACGCAAGCTCTTTGCTCGCAGATATTTCCATTCAGTTTCTAAGCTCTGACTCCCACAATATCACGGAAGATGTTGAGCAAGTGCTCCCCAGCATGRCAAAGCTTTTGGGGGTAGAAGCAATCAGCTGGTACGCCTTCGATGCCTATCGCGCTGAGCGTCGTTGCTATTGGCCACAGGAGATTACCTTCGCCCCAGATGTGGTCGACCTAAGTGAAATGCACATGATCAAGCGTTGGCTTGCGGATACAGAAGCGCTGGTGGTTCCCCATGTCGGACAGTTAGGCGAAGACGCTATCAACGAACGAACTTGGTTACGCCATCGCGGCATTCTCTCTATTGCCGCATTTCCGCTAACTGACGGCCGAAAAAGCTTTGGCATGATCACAGTGGCGAATCGCCATTTACCCTTTATTTGGGATAACAACAAAACACTGTTGCTCAAACGCTTTGCGACTGCAATCAGTGAAGTCATGATCCGCGAACGCAATCATGTTGCCATGGAGCAGTTACAAGAAGAATTGATCATTGCCAATGAGCGACTGAAAGTACAAGCAGAAACCGACGACTTAACCCGGCTCATGAACCGCCGCCCGTTTAAACGTGAGCTCAGCAATCATATTTACGACGGCATCAAAAAAAACCATCCAGTCGCGGTCATGATGATCGATGTCGACCATTTTAAAGCCTACAACGATGAGTATGGACACTTACAAGGCGATGACGCACTCACTCAAATCGCGCGTGTTTTACTCACCCGTACCCAAGAGTATGAAGGCACGGTTGCACGGTTCGGGGGAGAAGAATTTGCCATCACACTTCCCCCTAAGCATGCCGCACAGCTCGACGGCTTGGCCAATGCGATTCGCGATGATATTACTGAACTGGCAATGACGCATGAGAAAAACCCTGATGGCGATTATGTCACTGTCAGTATCGGCGGGATCATCACGATACCGGATGATGAGACATCAGACTCCTATCTGTTAGAGGCCGCCGACCAACAACTCTATCAAGCCAAAGACGACGGCCGCGATTGCATTAACATTCTCGACCAGCGAGAGGAAAAATAGCGAGCCAGCTCACGCCCGTTTGCGAGCAACCATCGACATTCATGACAGGACGATGACGGTATGCTACAACGCCAACATCATGGTGTGGCAGCTGTCTTTGCAATGCCCATCGATAAGCGCATCCGCGCAACATAATAATAAATTGTTATCGACTCAAGAAAAGGAAGCCCTATGAAAGTCGTTTTTATCCGTCATGGAAAAACCGATTACTCACTGGCAGACGCRCGCCAAATGAGCCAGTTGGAAAAAGACTATGCCCCCTTGCAGCGTGAGTGTATTCCCGACATTCAGGCCTTGGCCAATCATCCTAGCTTACAGCAAGCAGAGATTATTCTGTCTTCGCCCTACACGCGTGCATTACAAACCGCTGAAATCCTCAATCGTCAGCTGCAAAACCCGTTGTTTGTAGAACATGACCTACGCGAGTGGCAAGCGGATATCAAAGGCAGCTATATTCCCCTTTCAGAGCGCGATAGACGCTGGCTTGAGTATCGCGAGCTATTTGCCAATGGCAACGAGGTTACCAACGCAGGCTATGAATCGGCAACCTCGTTACACCGCCGCGTCAGTGCCGTGCTCGATAGCTATCAAACCTACTCAACCATCGCCGTTGTCGCCCACTTTAATGTGATAGAAGCGATTGTSGGGTATCGCGAACAAGGCATTGAATACGGCGAAATTATCGAATTTGATTATCAGCCCGGTCAATAACAACCTTCTCACGCAGAGATAGACGCCTCGAGTACAGTAAAAAGGGACGCCGCATGCGTCCCTTTGCCGTCGCTACTATTTTGTCAGGCCATTATTGGCAATCACGTTTTGATACCAGWAAAAGCTCTTTTTGCGATGACGTGAAAAGTCACCACTGCCATCGTCATGACGGTCAACATAAATAAACCCATAACGCTTGCGATACTCTCCTGTGGTAAACGAAACACAGTCAATACAGCCCCAAGGGGTGTAACCAATCACATCCACCCCATCTTGTGAAATTGCCTCTCCCAAGGCCTCGATGTGTTGTGATAAGTAGCTGATACGATAATCATCATTAATCTCGCCCGATGCCTCCTTCGTATCCAGCGCACCTAAACCATTTTCCACCACAAAAATCGGTTTCTCGTAACGTTCATAAAGCTCAGACAGCGCGTAGCGCAACCCCTTAGGGTCAATTTGCCACCCCCAATCAGAGGCGGGTAAGTGCGGATTCAAACGGCTGGCGCTGAATAACGCATTTTCATCTTCCTCGGGTGGATTGGCATCGACAATGTTGGTCATGTAGTAACTGATCGCCAGAAAATCCGCGCGGCCATTTTCTAGAATTTGTGCGTCATCGTCGTCCATCGCGACCTGAATCCCTTTTGCAGCCCATTGTGGCCAAATATAATGAGGATAGTGGCCCCTAACCTGCACGTCGCTGCATAAATATTTATCTCGCATCGCGCGTTGAGATGCCAGTAGATCATCAGGATGGCACGTTGCCGGATACAGCGGCATCATATGGATCATGCTACCAATTTTAAAATCTGGGTTAATGACGTGGCCCAGCGCGACCACTTTGGCACTCGCCACGAATTGATGGTGCAGCACCTGATAAAGCATCTGCTCGGGGTGATCGTGTTCGGTAAAAATGACCCCTGAGTTACAATAGCCGAATAGCGGATAGTCCCAATTAAGCTGATTGTTAATCTCGTTAAAGGTAATCCAGTAGGTGACTTTATCGCGATAGCGCGTGAACACCGTCTCGCAAAAACGCACAAAGCAGTCCACCACTTTGCGGTTGGCCCAGCCACCATACGCTTTCACAAGGTGATAAGGCATTTCGAAATGCGACAGGGTGATCACCGGCTCGATTCCCTGCGATAACAAGTTATCAATCAAGCGGTCATAAAACGCTAATCCGGCTTCATTCGGAGTAGATTCATCACCGTTTGGGAAGATCCGCGACCATGCAATCGAGGTTCTGAAGCACTTAAATCCCATTTCCGCGAATAAAGCAATGTCTTGCGGATACCGGTGGTAAAAATCAACCGCTTGGTGATTCGGATACGCCTCCCCAGCCTTAATGGTATCGGTCATCTTTCTAGGTACGCCGTGCTCACCTTTGGTCAACACATCGACAATGCTGATCCCCTTGCCATCGGCGTTCCAACCCCCTTCCACCTGATGCGCAGCCACGGCGCCGCCCCAAAGAAAGTTCTCAGGAAATTTACTCATGTATCACCTCTTATCCGTCTTCGTCGCTAGCCTACCCCGTTCAATACTGCTGAAGTGTGAACTGAATCCAAGATTAATTGATAGTTAATATAGTTGCTGGAAACAGCCATGCCAGAATGAATAAAAACGCAAAATAAAAGACAATTTATTCTGTTAACTTATTTCGCTGGCAGTGATACGCTTAAGTGATATACAACGGATACCGTTTGATCAGTCCACAAGGAGTATCAATGAGCATTTTTAGTCAGGTCGCGATTGTTGGTGGCACCCATGGCAATGAATTCAGTGGCATCTACGCACTTAAACAGTGGCAGCAGAATAGCGAGACGGTCACACGAAGCAGTTTTTCTACTGAGTTATTTTTCGCAAATCCCTGCGCATATCAAGCCAACAAGCGCTATCTCGATTGTGACCTTAATCGGCAATTTGATCCCAAGTTACTGGCTGATCAATCACTTGCTAACTATGAGCAGAGCAGAGCCAAGGTACTCAATCAGCAACTCGGCCCCAAAGGCGATCCGCGAGTAGATTTAATTATTGATTTGCACAATACCACCAGCAATATGGGCCCGACGCTAATTTTATTGACCCTAGATACCTTCAATACCCAGTTAGCCGCCTATGTCATCGAACGCATGCCCGATGCGGTTATCTTAGTCGAAGATCATATCGAGCCCATTCAGCAAGCCTTCTTATGCTCAGTAGCTAAACAAGGTGTGATCGTTGAAATTGGCCCCCAACCTCAATCGGTGCTGCGCCATGATGTGATGGAATCGATGCATGAAATGACCACGCACATTCTTGACTTCGTTCATTTATTTAATATCGACCAAGTGCCTGAATTGCCGGAAAAGATCACTGGGTTCCGTTACACAGAAACACTGCACTTACCTCAGGATGCATCTGGGGAACGCATTGGTATGGTGCATCAACAC
The DNA here is from genome assembly GCF_001995355.1 of Salinivibrio sp. PR919. Taxonomy (NCBI): domain Bacteria; kingdom Pseudomonadati; phylum Pseudomonadota; class Gammaproteobacteria; order Vibrionales; family Vibrionaceae; genus Salinivibrio; species Salinivibrio sp. PR919. The sequence goes on from NZ_MUFL01000018.1 coordinate 18,414, forward strand.
GTTCAAGACAAAGACTTCGCTCCGGTGAATCCAGGGGATCCACTCTTTATCTTGTTTGATGGCAGCGAGCAAACATGGCAAGGCGACTATGTTGCGTACCCACATTTTATTAATGAAGCCGCGTATTACGATAACAACATCGCCATGTCGATGGCAGAGCGTATTGAGATCATCACCAAATAATAAACCCATCAATAACACGAACAAGCACTGGGTTTTGTACTACGCTTAAGCTATTTCCGGCAGACGTATAGAGCCAGTTGTGAACAAGGCAATTGAACATCATAAAGACGTTGAGACGATACTGCCCTCGCTGTTTCGTAATCTAGATACCGCCGTTGTAATAGCCGACACGCAACGGCGCATCCAGTTTTTAAACCCCGAAGCAGAAGCCCTGTTTGGTTGTACACTGGAAAGTGTGAAAAATACCAGCACGCGAGTGCTATACGCCGAACAAGAAGACTTCGATGCTAAGGGGCGTGAACGCTTTAATCCCGAGGCGGAGCCCTATTATCACAATGCTTACGTAGTAAGATACAAAACCGCCGATGGTCATGTGTTTCTGGGGGAAACTCACGGTGGTCCAGTGTGCGATGATAACCAAGACGTTATTATGTACGTGGCCTTTATCCAAGATATCAGCACGCGCGTTGAAGTGGAATCAGCCCTTAGCCAACTGCATTCCATTACCTCGGCGCGCAATCTTGACTTCAGCAAACGCGTGGAGCGTATTTTATCACTGGGTTGCAAACACTTCGGGCTACCCATTGGCATTCTTAGCCAAATCGTCGGCCAACGCTATACCGTCCAACAAGCCATTCATCCCGAATGTGCGCTCCAAGCCGGCCAGGTATTTGATTTACAAACCACCTATTGCAGTCATGTCTATCAAGCCAATGAGGTCAAAGGATTTCATCATGTTGGCAACAGTGATATCCGCTCACACCCCTGTTACCAACATTTTGCTTTAGAAGCTTATATTGGCGCCCCCATTTTTATTGATGGTGAGCGCTATGGCACCCTAAATTTTTCTAGTCCAGAGCCCACTCGACCCTTTATTCCACAAGATTTCGAACTATTGCGACTATTTGCTGAGTGGGTGGGTCATGAGCTGGCGCGACTACGTGATTGGGAAGCGTTAGAACATGCACAGCAACTGCTTGAGATCCAAGCCAATACTGACTCGCTCACCCAACTCTACAATCGCCACTATCTGACTAATGCACTGACCAAGGAACTGGCGCGATGTGAACGTTACAAAAATCCATTAACACTGGCAGTCGTCGACTTTGACCATTTCAAGAATCTTAATGATACCTATGGCCACCGAGCTGGCGATATCGCGCTACAGCGCTTTGGGAATATTGTCAGGGAAGAATCACGAACCAACGACATATATGGTCGCTGGGGCGGGGAAGAGTTTTTGTGTGTGCTACCGGAGACCGATATAGACGGCGCGAAAGTGGTACTCCAGCGTCTCGTCGAGCGCGTTCACGCCGAAGTCATCCATGTGGATGGGCAAGCTATACGTTGCACCATCAGTATCGGTTACACCCATTTTGTGTCACACGATACACAAGATACGATCATTCAACGCGCGGATACCGCACTCTATAAAGCAAAGAAAAATGGCCGGAACCGAATCGAGCAGGCGTGATTCAAGATCGCTGTTTTCGGGCCCAAGTCACATAATCTTGGATGACAGGTTCTGCGAGCAACAGATCAAGCGTGTGGTAGGAGCGGCCTAACTGCTTTTCACTAAATTGACGATGGATAAAGGCATGGCAACGTCGGCATACCCAGATACCATGCTCGCGCATGTAGGCACGGGAAAAGCGTTTGGTAAACCACTTATTGTTATGGCAGGTTTTCGGGATCAGGTGATGGAAGGTCAGCGGGCGTTGGTGCTGACAAATCACACAGGGTGTTGAAGAAGGTGGTGGCATTGGCATCGAGTGATAGCGCAACGAATGAAGGGGACATCACCCAAGCGACGTCCCTTTCAGTATTAAGCCAGCAACTTACGCGAAGTTGTCGCGCAAGTACTCAATGATATCGTCTGACTCATACATCCAGTGCGTCTCACCGCCTTGGTCGATACGCAGACAAGGTACCATGCCTTTGCCGCCTTCGGTTTGCAGGCGCTGCCACTCTTGTGGATTCGCATTCATATCCACCAGCGGGATATCGAGCTTTAACTCCGCCATCACCGCACGAACTTTATGACAAAATGGGCAGTGCTCTTTGTGATACAAGCTTAGTTCGTTCAAATCAGCCATCATGTTTCCTTTTTGAAAAAGCGGCCATGGGTGTGCCGCTGTTTACTGTCATTGTTTATCCCTAATGATGGCATTGAAGACGGTATTGATGCTAGTCATCCACTCGCTTTGTTGGCACTAAATTGCGACAACCGCTCGACGAGTGTACGGGTTTCATCAATGAGACCACTGATCTCTGACGCCGATGCGGTGGTTTTTTGTGCCAGCGCACGCACCTCGTCCGCTACCACAGCAAATCCTCGGCCCGCATCCCCTGCCCGGGCAGATTCGATCGCCGCATTGAGGGCGAGTAAATTGGTTTGGTCAGAAATGCCGTTAATCGTCCCTGTAATGGTGCCAATGCTATCTAGAATTTGCACCATCGACCCATGAGTATCGCTGATCACCGCGTTCCGTTCACTCACATCAGAGCCATAAACGATCGTTTTGGAAAGCTTTCCATCGTCATCTAAYACAGGTGACATTACAGCTTCTACCGTCACACGCTTTTGCTCTTGTTCACAGACAAAATGCTGCTGGATAACTTGGCCAGATTGAAGACGTTTTAGATCATAATCACCGACTAACCCTTTTAAGTCACGGTAACGGCGTTGGCATGCCTCCAAACTCTCTTCCCCAAGGGCATTTAAGCCATGACTATTAATCAACTCAAAATGTCCTTGCGAGTCACATTCGATCACGATGTTACTTTCGGAAATCGCTTTTAAACGGGCATCATTCTCCACTGCTTCAGATTTGGTCGCATTAACATTCGCCTGCACAGAGATATACCGCTCGACTTGACCATCATGACCAAAAATGGGGTTAATCGATAACGAAATCCAGTAAGGTTCACCCGCTTTGGTATAGTTGAGAATTTCTTCGTAAAAAGGCTGGTTATTGTCAAGGTTACGTCGAATACGCGCCACGGTTTCTGGGCTTGTGTTTTTGCCTTGCAATACATGCCCCGGCTTTTTGCCAACCATGTCCTCTAGGGTATAACCCGTCATATTGGTAAACCCAGGATTCACGTACTCAACCAAGCCATTGGGGTCGGTGATAATCACTGAGTTATCCGTCCCATTAGCCACCAGTGACAACACCTTGAACTCTTCTTGCTGCTTTTTCTGTGCGTCGATGTCTTTCACAAACGCGGTATAGAGAATATCACCGCTGTCGAGTTTAACCCGAGATAGAGATAGGTTTGCCCATATCGTTTGGCCGTCAAAAGTGTGTAATTCAATGTCGCGTGACGTACCCACGATTTTATCTTGACCGGTTTCCCTGTTCGCATTCACAAATTGATCATGCTTAGGTTGGATTTCAGCAGGCACCAGCATTTTCACATTTTGGCCTAACACATCGTCTCGCTCACATCCCCACAATGCTTCAGCCGCTTTATTGAAAAAAATTACTTCGTTCTTGCTGTTAATCGTGACGACCGCATCAATACACTGTTCGAGGGTTTGATTAATGATTTCTTGCGACTCTTTCTGTTTGCTGATGTCTTTTACAAACGCGGTGTAGTGGATATGCTTGCCAACTTTAACTTTCGATAGCGAAAGGTTACACCATGCGATACTGCCATCTTTACGTTCAACCTGAACATCGCGTGATGTGCCAACAATCTTATCTTCACCGGTATTCCGGTTATTATTGACATAGCTGTCGTGATTCGCCTGATACATTCTCGGCACCAGCATTTTCACGTTTTTGCCGAGCACTTCTTCGGGATGATATCCCCACAAACGCTCAGCGGCAGGGTTGTAATAAGTGATGTTATTGTTGTGATCAATCGTCACAATCGCATCGATGGCTTGATCGAGGACTTGCTGTAGTGCACCCTCACCCTTTCTTAGTAACGTTGACTTAAACATGGCAAGCCCTCCCATTAACATTATTAATACAAATATCAGTACTAATGTGAGGGTTAAGTTAGTTCATTAATTAATCAAAAGAGACGTGGAAAGTATGAGTGTGTCGAAAAGGCATATAAGTACATGGACGGCAGCTAGTAAAATTTCTGTTTTAAAATTAATGGCCTATACATTATTGCAAAACTAGCCCCTCCCAATGCGTGTTATCAGCTTGTTACTGGTAAGATGAGTTCGATGTGCGAATGTATCCAGTTGTAGTCATATTGTGATATTTACCGTCATATCATCCGCACGGTCGAATCTAACGCTACCTCAGCGCTTTTTGGTAACAAATACCATCCATACTTTGTCCCGCGACACGGGCGATATTCGATACCGTGCCACACTCAACAAAACCATTGCGCATTAGTACGGTTTGAGAAGCAATATTGGTGGTCGCAGCCAGCGCATGCAGTGTATTTAGCCCATACTCACGTGCAACATCTAACGCATATTTTACGCCGCGAGAGGCCACGCCTTTACCCGTTTGCTCCTCAGCAATGCGATAGCCTAACGACCCTGTCCCTGATACCGCATCAATTTGGCTAATATTAACGCGACCAATAATGGCTTGGCTCGCATCAGTAATCAGCATGGGAATGTATTCGTTTTGCGCGTGAAGCATAAGCAGTGACTCAATATGCTCAGCAACGCCATCGAGGCTATAAAAAGCGTCTCCGCGACTATCAACGAAGGTTTCAAAATAGGTTCGATTAACCTGCTCAAACGCGAGCAACGCCTCTCGATCGTGGGTCGTCAGTGGACGCACTAACAGTTGCATAGTCTCTCCCATCAGTCAGGTCCATGTTCAAATTGTTTCAACGCTTCATTGGGCGAGTGCCAAGGCGCTTTGGACGCAGTATGAATGTGAAAATCCGGTGCATGGCGCGGTGGCGTATCGAGGATGCCAAGCCGAATATTGAGCAGCCCTTTCTTCACTTTATGTGAAAACAAACTCGCCCCACAGTGCGCGCAAAAGGCAAGTTCGGTTTCGTCACTTTTGGGGTAATAGCGGATATCTGACGCGCCCGACACAATCATCACTTTACTCTTTTCAATGCCACCCACGGATGAGTAATCAGCGCCAGTAAATTTGCGGCACTCAGAGCAATGGCAATTCCCCATATAAAGAAATTCATCTGGGAATGAGAGGTGTATTTTTCCGCACAGGCAACTCGCTTTGAGCGTTTTCATCAGCTTTATCCTTGTCCAACGAATTTAACGCCAGTGTATAAAAACACTAGAAACAAAGCGATCGTTATTCCTGATAATGCTGATGTAAAACAATTATTTAATGTCCTCCTTACTCTTTGCTCGCGAGTGAGCCTTGGCAACATAACACTGTTTACACTGTAAATAGTGTCCATTACCTGTCTCAACCCTGAACAAAAGGTGACTTTGTTCACATAATTATTGCGATTTTATGAATCCCTCCGTAATATCCGTCGCGACGGACAGATTAGTGAGACTAACGTCACAGTTGTGCCGCTAGCGTTTMCCATCGGACGGACTATTTGTATTCGAGCATCTGAGGTTGATATGAAATTGGCACAGGTTTCCTCCCCCGTTCGGACCGTGTTTCATGGTGCCGGGCAATTCCTAGCTATTGCGCTTTATTTTGCGGCTATCGCTGGCATTATTCATTACAGCGTCGCCGCCCATAACGTTGCCTCTGAGGCGTCATTGATTGAGCTTTCCCAGCTTATTTTATTGGCCGCGTCCGTATTTACTTTTCGACGTGTCGCGTATGTGAATCGCGCGTACAGCTCGGCTGCGTCGCTAATGAGTGCCTTTTTCTTAGTCCTAATGATCCGTGAGCTTGATGCAACATTAGATGTGGTTTTCCACGGTTTTTGGAAAATCCCGGCGCTCACCGTCACGGCACTCGCTCTCTGGCCAGCAGCCAAAAACTGGCGTGAAACGGCTGAAAGTCTGGCAAGGATCGTCACATCTAAATTCGCTCCCGTACTGATGGTCGCCTTAGCGCTGTTACTCGTTTACTCGCGTTTGTTTGGCATGGGCGTGCTTTGGGAGCAAGCGATGGGCGCCAATTACGTGCGTGATGTGAAAAGCATTGCAGAAGAAAGCACTGAGCTGATGGCGTATGCCATGATTTGGCTCGCGGCACTCGGCTATTGGTTTGAAGCACGTCGCGCCCAAACGATCGGCGAGACGCAACTCTCTCACTCTGTATCTGAGAACGACCTTTCGCTGTAACCGCAATAAACCTAAGCGGAATAAGCAACACAAAATGTAAGCGGCCAACGGGTCGCTTTTTTTATGTTTGCTTAAACACCAAACTGATGAGCTAGCTAGACGACCATGTCGGCGATAGTCGACACCGCCGCTTAATGCTATTATTAGTGTGAATAGGTTAAGGAACTCATATATGACTAAGTCGTTTTTCGCCTTGTTGGCGTTGTTATCATTTTGTGTGTATGCTCAACCCGAGTCCGACACCCCAGCTAACACGGGCCAAGTGGTGACCGAAAAAAACGAGTCTATATGTAAAACCACCTTTAGTCGCGAGATGTTCAATCAGCAGATGACATTTAGCGATCAGGACAACGACAAAAAAGTGCGCCGTATTGCGGAGCGAAAAATTGCGGCGGCACGAGAGGCGTTTGCGGAAACCGGTAGCTACTGTGACGCGGCTGATGTGCTGCTCACCTTTGAGCCCAAATCGCTGTCCAGTAAAGATGGTGACGCACAGTTTCGAGAGTAAGTCATCATTTCCCACCTTATTCATTTGGCGTAAAAACACACAGAAATCAGACTGTGTTAGACTGCTTGCCAACATTTATTCGGGCAAAACATAAGACAGTTATGAAAAAAGCACTTTGTCTCATTGCATTAAGCGTGATGCTATCCGGCTGTGATAACAGTGAGGTAGGCGATGTGAGTTTAGGCATGTTCACCATGAAAGACATCAAACTCAATCACTTGGTTGATCCTATCGTCACAGGCGTTACCTGCCATGTCGCCTCGGTAGAAGCCGACCTCAGCTTTGCCGATCCCAGCGACAGTGCAATCTCTTGTCGACAAACCGGTGAGATTACGCCCGAGATGATCGCACAAATTGATAAAAGCGACTCCGGTGAAGTAGTGTTCCGTAAATCAAAAAGTATCTTCTTTAAGTCTATGAAGATCCGTCGTATTTACGATGCCAAAAACCAAACTTTGATGTACCTGTCCTATTCCACCAAAGAAACCTCAGGCAGCTTTAAGCATAGCTTGTCGACCGTCCCGCTATGGGGTACCAAGGCGTATCAGCTAACGCCGCAAAAAGGCTAACAATTCACCGAATAAGCGGCTACCATAGCGGGCCAATAGACTAAAGATGCTCGCGATGAAAACGGTAGAATCTCGTATCGAGGCGTGGTTAGATGAAGTGGTTATCGGGTTAAACCTGTGTCCCTTTGCAGCCAAACCACGCCGAAATCAACAAATCAAAATAGATATCTGCACCGCGTGTGACGATGCTGATATTCTCGAAGCCGTATACCAAGCACTCACCGACTTGGCGCAGACGGATCTGGCGATCACAGACACGACCGTTCTCGTCGTCCCGAACGCACTCCATGATTTTGAACATTATCTCGATGTGCTATCGATGGCCGAGAACCTTATCGATCATTTTGGTTGGCGAGGGACTTTCCAACTCGCCAGCTTTCATCCGCAATATTGCTTTGCTGGCTGTGAACCTGATGATGCAGAGAACCTCACCAATCGTGCGCCTTATCCCTGCTTTCATTTGATTCGTGAAGACAGTATGTCGCGAGCACTTGCACATTACGGTCAGGATCCCGAGGCGATTCCGACACGCAATATCGCCTGTGTCTCTGCACTCACTGCCTCTCAGCGAGCCGCGTTGTTTCCGTGGTTATCCACTGACGAAGACGCATAAACGACGCGCGTTTCACCCAAATTGCACTTCCCTAGACGTAAGGTTAACTTGTCCCCATTAGCAAGGGGACCGACCCCTTCCGGGGTGCCGGTAAACACCACATCCCCAGGACGTAGCGGAAAGGTGTCACTCATATGAGCAATAAGCGACACGACCGATGTCAGCATGTGTGCCGTATGGCCTTGCTGTCGGAGTTCGCCATTGATCGCCAGTGAAAAGAAAACATCGTCCCAATTCTTTGGGGTTGCCATAAAGGGTGTTAACAGAGCGCTACCCGCAAACGCCTTCGCCCTCTCCCACGGCAGCCCCTGTGCTTTTAGGTAACTTTGTTGGTCACGTCGCGTTAAATCCAGTCCCAACGCCATGGCCCCCAGACCAGATTGTACCTCCGACGGTGTTGCCTCATACAACGGCTGGGTGATCAGAACTGCCAGCTCGGTTTCAAAATGCACCGGCGCAAACTTCTCTGCCAACGTCAGAGCGTGACCGAGCGGTTGGATCGCGCTTGGCGGCTTGATAAAAATCACCGGTTGTTCTGGAAGCGGGTTATTGAGTTCCGCCGCATGCGCCGCGTAATTTCGCCCGACACAATAAACCTGTCCGACTGGGAGTGCAATCACATTCCCGTTTATCCATTGGTGTTGATAATCCATACCCTTGTGATGCCATGTCGTTTAAAAGTCGATCCCTGACCAATTTTGATAACGAATTAATACAGATTGCAAGACACAGTTAGCATTTCAAAGGTCGCTGACTTGTTGATTTTCAACTCAGCGCTAACGATAAAGCGAGGCACACAAGGGAGCCACTATGGAGCACTTTAGTTTAGATGAACCAATTGCCTGCGTTATCTTTGACTGCGATGGCACCTTGGTTGATTCAGAGAAACTTTCTCACCAAGCCTTAGTTGCTACATTTGCGTCTTTCGGCGTGGCAATTGACTTGCAAGAATCATTGGATCATTTTGAGGGTGGCAAACTCACCGACGTGTTGCGCCAAACCTGTGAGCGCTATGCCGTGCAACTTCCTATCGACCAATTAGAACCAAGATTCCGTACCTTATGCCACCAGCTGTTTGAACAATCTTTACAACCCACTGCAGGTATTGAAGAAGTGCTAAAAACACTGGCTTCCCAAGGCATTGAGATGTGTGTTGCCTCCAATGGGCCGACCGAAAAGATGGCGCACGCGCTAACCCTGACCGGCTTAATGCCTTATTTTGAAAACCGACTCTTTAGCGCCTTTGATACCAACAGCTGGAAACCTGCGCCAGACTTGCTTCATTATGCTGCCATGAATATGGCATGCCCATCCCAACAGTGCATCTTTATTGATGATACCAATCGGGGCATTCAAGCGGGTATTAATGCCAACATGCGCACCATACATTTTAATGCCAACCCAAACGCGCTCACCACGACCCACCCATTGGTGCACCGCGAATACTCAGCTGAGGGGCTAAAGCAATTGTTTTCAAAGGCGTATGTAGCGATCTCACCTTGAATGGCTACTTAGCGCAATTGCATGTTGGCGCCACCATTCTTCGTCGACGCGAATGGCCTGTAATTGACCTGCTCGCTCAATCAACCAATGCCGCTCCAATTTCAATGCGGGTGTACCAACCGCCACATTGAGTGCCGCCATCGGCGCCCCTTCTAAGGCTTCCCAACGGCTGGTCCAGTGACATTGATGAATGGTTACATTGGCAGACAATTTCTCGCTCATCGTCTGCTGCTGATATTGTGGGTAGTAATCAGGTTGTAAGTAAGTGCGAACATACCCCACAGGTACGCCCACCGATGAGACAATGCCTTCTGCTTGATAAATCGCACTAAAGGGTGGCAAGTGCATCTGTTGGCTCATTTCTGCACTGGCTAGCGTCGTTGTTTCTTTTTGAATCGCAAACTGTCCGCCTTGTGCGGCGAAATCAGTCGTCCAGTCCATCAGGTCACTGGGGTTATACCGCCAAGGGTTCGGCGCAATAAACCAACCTCGGCGATCAAGCCGATAGATACGCCCTTCTGCTTCTAAAACCGCGAGTGCTTCACGCAAAGTGACACGCGTCGTGTGGAAAGCTTCCGCTAACTGCCGCTCTGAAGGCAGCTTTTGCCCGGGGTCGAGTTGACCACTGTTGATTTGCTCTAAGAGTTGCTGGCGGATCGCCATAAACTGCATCATTGAATTAATACGCCTAGCCAAGGTTTGCGTTTCTAATGTGATCTTTCTCAACTTGCCTATTAAAACCTGACCTCAAGGTGCCAGAACTAGACATAGGTTAAGATAGAATCGCCAGTCTACTTGGAATTGCAAACAAGAACAAAAGATGTGCCAACGGATTAAGCAGGCTTTATCAAGGATTAGACCATGCCACACGCTCACACTTTTAGTGTGTAGTTGGCTATTACTTTCTCTCGGCTTTATGACCCAAAGTCATGCCGATGATAACCAGCTATCCGATTATTTTATCGAAACGTGGACCTCTGCAAGTGGCCTGCCTCACAATAGCATTAACGCGATTGAACAAACCACAGATGGTTACCTGTGGTTCGCAACGTGGGAAGGCATTGCCCGTTACAACGGGCTGGAGTTTGTTCTTTTCGATCGCGGCCCCAAAACCCAGATGCAAGATTCCGGCACACGCGCGTTGGCGGTTGGCCCTAAAAATGAACTCTACGCGGGTGGCGCGCGCGGCAGTGTCGTGATGCGACAAGGGTTTTCATGGCACGCTTTACCGACCGCACCTAGTTTGGTGAACGATATTCTACGTGACGCTGACGGCGGTCTCTGGCTCGCTATCGAAGGCATGGGGGTTGTCCATTACACGGCTGAACAGCTGCAAATGCCCACTCCCCAGCCTACTCAATTTATCGAGACAATCAGTAGTTATCGTCTCGCGTTAGCGCCCAACAAGCATATCTATGCCGCCACAGAGAAAGGGGTTTATCTCTTATCGGCACAGCAGGGTGCCACACCCATCTCTCATCATAACCTGTTCGAAAAAGTGTTCTACGTTTCCACCGCTAACGATGGTGCTCTCCTCGTCGGCTCTGAGCATGGCGCTTGGCGATATCAACAACAGCGGTGGACACCACTCGATGGCGCCTTGCTTAACCAAGCCGTCACTCTGGTAGAGCAAGACAGTCAGGGGGCTTATTGGTTTGGTACGCTGAGCCGTGGCGTCGCCCACCTGAGCGATGGCGAACTCGATTTTCTCGACTATCATCGAGGGCTGCCTAACAACCGTATTTTATCTTGGTTTGAAGACAGCGAAGGCAGTATTTGGATTGGCACCAACGGCGGGGTCATGCGTTTACGCTATGCCCCCTTTGTCACCCTGACCGCAGACCAAGGGTTAGCAGGAAATTACGTTCGTACCGTCTTAGCAGGCCAAGACCATCACGTTTGGGTAGGCGCGAGTGAGGGGCTTAGCCAGATAGATACACAGCGTGGTAGTGCTCGAATACTAACGGATAATGTGTCGGTGCTCAGTCTTGCCCACCGCCGTCAARGTGGACTCTGGGTGGGAACCTATCAGCATGGACTCCGGATTTGGCAAAACGGCACGCTGCATACGCCGCGCGGCATCAATGGTCACTTGCCAGATGATGAAGTCCGAGCGATTTTAGAGATGCCTGATAACACCTTATGGGTTGGCACACCTCGCGGATTAGCGAAACTCAACCAAGGGAATCTAGCCCAGCTTTATGATAACCAAAATAGCGATATGCCCGGCAGTTATGTCATGGCATTGGCGAGCGACCAACAAGGTAAAGTCTGGGTAGGAACCGGACGCGGGGTCAGCTATATTGAAGCGGGTCGATTACACACACTTGATCTCTCACAACAAGAGCAAGCTCAGTATGTCTTCGGCTTTTATATTGAGCCGGGATTTGTTTGGATGGCAACCGACCGGGGCGTGATTCGTTACTCGCAAACCGATGGAAGCCTTGCGCTTGTTGGTCGCCCGCAGGGACTACCGATCGATAAATTTTTCCAAATCATCAAAGATGATAGCGATAATTTTTGGTTGTCGAGTAACCGTGGTATTTGGCGCATTAACTATCAACAAGCGCATCAAGTGGCCGACGGTACGCGCCAACGCATCGACTTTGAGCATTATGATCAAAGCGATGGCATGGCAAATAACCAAGCCAATGGCGGCTCGTCACCCGCAGCGACGATAACACCAGACGGCTCCTTACTGTTTGCAACCGCCAAAGGCGTGGCCAGTGTAAGTCCGGAGCGGATTGCGCGCTTGCTCAGTCGCCCACTGCCTATCGTGATGCAACAAGTCCAATTTGATGGCAAGGATATTAACCCCGAAGCCAATGACATCGCGCCAGCGGGTACCAATCGCGTTCTCTTTTCTTACGCTGCGCTCGGCTATTCGATGCCAGAACAAATCCAATACCGCACCCAGTTGGAGGGGTTTGAGCTTGATTGGGCCTACCGGCACGAGAGTCATGATGCGGAATACACTAACCTGTCGCCGGGGGTTTATACCTTTAAAGTGAGTGCTCGCTACCCTTATGGGGAATGGAGTGACGATGTATTGCGCTACCAGTTCACTTTAGAGCCTTCGCTGTGGCAACGTTCGGACATACGCGCACTTGGCTTTTTCCTTTTTGTCAGTGCGGCGTACGGCATCTTTTTATGGCGTATTCAACGCTTACAACAAAAGCAATTGCAGCTGAAAGCCCTGGTCAAAGAGAAAACGCAGGCGCTGCAAGCGCAAGCCGATGACTTTGAACGGTTATCCAAAGAAGACCCTCTCACCGGGCTCGCAAATCGTCGTGCGTTTGATGAATATTGGCACCGTGCCTTTGACCAAGCACGTGAATCGGGCGAGCCATTGCAGGTCGCGATTCTGGATATTGACCACTTCAAACGGATTAATGATCATTACTCCCACTTAGTGGGCGATCTCATTATTCAACGTGTTGGTGCGTTTTTAAATCAAGAACAAAAACACTTACGCCATGTGGCACGCTGGGGAGGCGAGGAGTTTACTCTGCTGTTTGCTGGCARCGTTGCCGACGGATTCAGCTATTTTGACCACCTGCGCCGCCAAATCGCAGCGCTAGACCTGTCTGATATTGATACCACGCTCTCGATTACGGTCAGCATTGGCATGGCGGGTAATCAGCAAGCCAGTGACTATGTCGATGGCCTTAAACGTGCCGATCAGGCGCTGTACAAAGCGAAACGCGATGGCCGCAATTGTGTCCGCCAAAGCAAAAGTGAAGCAATTGCTTGGTAGAGCGATGAGATCTAAAAAGGGAGCGTTTGACGCTCCCTTTTTCATGGTTCATTGCAGTCTCATGCCATCACGATTAAGGCATGGTATCTAAGCTTTTCTCGTATCCTTCAAATTGCTTAGAGACTGACTCGCTTGGACCACCGGTCAGTTTGCTGACGATGATCGCACCCAGACCGGCCAAGAAGAAGCCAGGGACGATTTCATACAAATCATAAATGCCACCCGACATCTGMTTCCAAACGACCACGGTGATCCCACCAATCAAGATGGCAGCGAGTGCACCATTACGGTTCATTCCACGCCAGAAAAGGCTCAGGAGCAAGGCCGGACCGAAGGCGGCACCAAAGCCTGCCCACGCATAAGAGACCAAGCCGAGTACCGAACTGTCTGGATCCATCGCAAGCCCCAGCGCAATCGCAGAAAGCAAGATCACAGCACCACGACCGACCATCACCACTTCTTGTGTGGACGCGTCAGGACGGAATACTTGCTTATAGAAATCCTCTGCCAATGCCGATGAAGAAACCAGTAGCTGTGAATCGGCGGTACTCATAATCGCGGCCAAAATAGCAGCTAACAGAATACCTGCAATGACGGGATGGAAAGCAGCATTCACCAACAGCATGAAAATTTTCTCGCCGTCTTTCAAATCACCGGTCATGTCATTTTGTACGTACAAAATCCCAACCAAACCGATCAACACCGCACCAAACATCGACAACGCAGACCAACCCACCGCAATACGACGCGCTGTGGTGATGTCTTTGTTTGAACGCGTCGCTTGGAAACGGGCCAAGATATGAGGCTGACCAAAGTAACCCAAGCCCCAAGCAGCTAATGAGATGATGCTAATCCACGTCAGCGGCTCACCGTTAACATCGCGCCAGAGTGTCATCAGCTCAGGATTGATCGCGGCCACATCATTGCCCAGTTTGAAGACACTGCCATCCATAATAACAAAGGGCACAATCAGTAGGGCTACCGCCATTAATAGCCCTTGAACCAAGTCGGTCCAAGAGACGGCTAAGAAACCACCAAACAAGGTATAGGACACAACACAAATCGTGCCGATCACAACCGCGGTGGTGTAATCAAAACCAAAGACGGTAGTAAAGAGTTTACCACCCGCCACCAAGCCTGAACTGGTGTAGAAAAGGAAGAAAAGCAAAATAAAGAAGGCCGAGATCGTTTGCAGAAGCTTTGACTTGTCTTCAAAGCGACGCGAGAAGAACTCAGGCAATGTCAATGCATTGTCGACTTCAATACTGTACGTACGCAGGCGCTTGGCACAAATCAGCCAGTTGAGGTAGGTCCCTAACAGCAAACCGCCTGCTAACCAAAGTGATTCCATTCCAGCCGCATAGGCATAGCCAGGAAGGCCAAGCAGCAACCAACCACTCATATCTGACGCACCGGCCGACAGTGCCGCAGGCCAAGGACCTAATGAGCGGCCACCGAGAAAATAATCCTCGGAGTCGGAGGTACGTTTATACGCATATATACCAATGACAAGCATCAGTATGAGATATGCAAGAAACGTGGCACTGATGGCATAGCTATTGTCTATCATATCTGTCCCTCAATTACGTGGCCCCTTCCGGGGCCATCTCTGGAAAGTTAATGTTCACCACTGCCGAGTTCCAGAAGCGTGGCATTACCACCTACAGCAGTGATATTAATTGTGCGGGTGCGCTCGGTCACAAAACGCAGCACATAGTCAGGCGCGCCGATAACCGGATACAGCTGGGTATCGGACTCTGCGACCAGTGCTGCAATCACACCCTGTCGTTGTGCAAGCTGACGATTGACATCACGTACGTGTGTAAGCGTGCCTGTCGTCGCTAAACCCACAATATTGGGATGCGCCAAGAGCGGCGCGTTGGTATCAAGGTCAACACGAATGGCAACCCTGTCCGGACACCCTGCTTTAACCAAATCGGCCAACACGGCATCCGCCATATCGGTGTGAGTGCCCTCTACACTCACCACCACACAATTACCTGCCACCAACGCAGCCGCTAACTGCCCACACAGTGCGACATGCGTCAACGACGCATCACCTGTGATAGCAAACGTCCCGCGACCAACGGTATACAGCTCGTTGGTTTCCCCGGTTGGGCCAGGTAACTCGTGTACTTTATCGAGCAAACGCTCGGCATTATCACACTGAAATCGAATCATTTTTGCTGCGTCTGCAAAGGCTTCACCTCGTGCTGACACTGTGTCAGACCAACGCTGCAATAGCGCGATACGGCCTGCGACACCTTGATCGTTCCAGTCTTCCCATACCGCTTCACATTGCTCAATGATGCTATTTAATTGGTTCATTTTTCTCTCCTGATCCTTTCAACCGACTTATTGGGCATTCACCGTCGCTTGAGTAAAGCGATACAAGTAATGCGGGCCACCCGCTTTCGGACCAGTGCCCGATAAACCACGACCGCCGAATGGCTGAACGCCAACCACAGCACCAACTTGGTCACGGTTGACGTAACAGTTACCAACGCGTGCACGATGTTCAATGTGCGCACAGGTGGTTTCATTACGGCTATGTACGCCCATCGTCAGGCCAAAGCCAGTACGGTTAATGTCATCAATCACCTTGTCCAACTCTTCAGCGCGATAGCGCACAATGTGAAGGATGGGACCAAAGTGCTCTTCACTGAGCTGATCGATGCTCCGGATCTCAAAGGCCGTTGGCGGCACAAAGGTTCCTTGGTCACACTCAGGAGAGAGCGCAACTTGCGTGACTAACTTGCCACTGCGTTTCATTTGTTCGATATGCGCGAACAACTTGTCCTTCGCGGTCTGATCTATGACTGGACCAACATCCGTCGACAGCAATTCTGGGCGGCCAACAGACAGTTCAGCCATTGCGCCTTTGATCAAGGTAATTACACGATCGGCGATATCTTCTTGGATATAAAGCACGCGAAGCGCTGAACAACGCTGGCCTGCCGACGCAAATGCTGAGCGCAATACGTCACGTACCACTTGCTCGGGTAAGGCGGTGCTGTCGACGATCATGGCATTTTGACCGCCGGTTTCTGCCACCACAGGCACAGGGTCGGCATCTCGCTCTGCCAAGGTACGCGTAATACGCTGCGCCGTTGGCGTCGAGCCCGTAAAGGCCACACCCGCAATACGCGTATCTTGCGTCAAGGGAGCGCCAACCACAGGCCCACTACCCGGCAAGAGTTGAATAACGCCCGCAGGGATCCCCGTTTCAAGCAACAACTCGATAGCGCGGTAAGCAATGATCGAAGTTTGCTCTGCAGGCTTAGCAACCACTGTATTCCCAGCAACCAGAGCGGCACTCACTTGCCCCAAGAAAATCGCCAATGGGAAGTTCCATGGGCTGATACAGGTGAAGACACCGCGTCCGTGATAGCTCACCGATTGTTGGGTACCATCAAAGCCTTGGTAGCTAAACGGAGCCGCCTGAAGCTCCATCGCTTGCTGCGGGTAGTAACGCAAGAAGTCAACAGCCTCGCGCACTTCATCAATACTATCGTGAATAGTCTTCCCTGCTTCTCGGTGACATATAGCCACCAACTCGCCCAAATTCGCTTCCAGTTTATCAGCAAGGTCAAGTAAGTACTTACCACGCTCGCTCACATCGGTTTTTTGCCATTCAGGGAAAGCTCTCGCCGCATTATCCAGCGCTTGGTTAACCTGATCAGCCGTGGCCCAATCCACACGCCCGACCACTTCGTTGCGATCATAAGGAGCATGCACAGGGTGGCTATCACCTGATGGTCGTTCGCCATTCACAATCGGGCCGGCTTGCCATTGGTAATCTCCCATAAAGGGCGCGACACTATCGGTGAATGGTTGCCATTCAGACGCAATGTCCGTTGCAACGCCTTGTGAGTTTTGACGGGTCGGTCCGAAAATCTCACTCGGCAGCGGAATGCGATCATTGTGCAACGTCGCATGCCCTCGCAAGATATCGACAGGGCTGGCAATCAGATCCTCAATAGGGCAACGTGCATCAACGAGACGGTGAACGAAAGAGCTGTTGGCGCCGTTTTCTAACAGACGGCGGACAAGATAGGGCAGCAAGTCTTTGTGGCTACCCACTGGTGCATAAATGCGCACATCACTATTAAATAGGCCTTTGGCATGGTTATACAAGGCGTCACCCATGCCATGTAAGCGTTGGAATTCAAAATCCTGATGGGTCGCCATTGCCGCAATCGCCGCGATAGTATGCGCATTATGACTGGCAAACTGAGGATAGATGAGGCCACGCACGTGATCGCTCAGCAAGAAACGTGCACACGCTAAATAGGACACATCGGTGGCTTCTTTACGGGTAAATACCGGATAGCCATGATGACCGGTTTGCTGACACAGTTTGATTTCACTGTCCCAATACGCACCTTTCACCAATCGCATTGGGATCAAATCACCTTGTTCTTTCGCCAGCGCCGCCAGCCAAGTGATGACAGGTAACGCACGCTTAGAATAAGCTTGCACGACGAGACCAAACTTGCCCCACCCTTTGACGGCATCGTCACGATAGAGTTTTTCAAACAAAGCCAGAGACAGCTCGAGACGATCGGCTTCTTCGGCATCGATGGTGATGGCGACATCTTTTTCTCGTGCACGTTTAAGCAAAACCAATACCGTCTCAAACATTTCTGTCATCACACGATCTTGATTCGCGACTTCATAACGTGGATGCAGCGCAGAGAGCTTGATGGAGACTGACGGCGACGGTCCTGAGTAGCTCGATTTTGCCGCGCCAACCGCATCAATGGCCTGTAAATAATCATTGAGATACTTGCGCGCATCATCGGCCGTTAGGGCCGCTTCTCCCAACATGTCAAAGGAATAGGTAAAGCCTTGGCTGCGCGGCGTCTCACCGTTTTTTAACGCCTCGTCGATATCTCGGCCCAGCACAAATTGGTGACCCATGATTTTCATCGCTTGATGCATCGCTTGACGAATCACAGGCTCAGAGAGCTTATTCACTAAACGATTGATCACAGATGCAGGTTTTCCTTCGGTGCTCTCATCCAAAGTCACCACTTTTCCCGTTAGCATCAGCCCCCACGTTGAGGCATTCACGAATAGCGAGTCAGAATGACGCAAGTGTGCTTTCCAATCGGCAACGCTGAGTTTGTCACGGATGAGTGCATCGGCGGTATGCGCGTCAGGAATGCGCATCAGTGCTTCTGCTAAACACATCAGCAAAATACCCTCGCGCGTGTCTAGGCTGTATTCCAGCAACAACGCATCAATCATTTGCACGGCTTTCTTATCCGCACGAACTTGTTCAATGAGCTTGGTCGCCTGGCGGCGTGTTTGTTCACGCTCTGTCTCTGACGGCTCAGCAAGAGGGATCAATTGGGTTAGCCATTCACTTTCATCAACACAGTAAAGTGGCGATATTTCAGACCAAATCTGCGCTAGCGGACGCTCGATAAACGATGGCTGCATAGCATCGATGGCTTTAAACATAGTGGTATCCTCACTCACGTCCTTCCCAACTTGGGCAGGAAAATGTTACGTCATTGTTACTTGGCGATCGATTCTATGCGGGGTCTATCGTCAGGGTCTTACAAAAAGCTCCGGCATTATTGCAAAATCCTCCGGTAATTAACAAACAAAGCTGTCGATCGCCATGCTTCCATAACAAATAGGACGCATGACGACGATAAAAATAGGCACGAGATCGCGTTGTGAACAAACGCTAAGGAGTCAACTTAAACTTTGCGGGTGAAACACCAAAATAGCGTGAAAACGCATTAGTAAACCCACTTTGACTGGAGAAGCCACAACTGTCAGCGATTTGCGCCATCGTCAAATCACTTTCTTTAATCAGTTGCTTCGCCAACGCGAACCGCTTTTCCAACACATATTGATGGGGAGTCATCCCAACTTGTTCTTTAAACAGCTGATGGAATTGGCTTTCTGCAAGAAAAACACTACCAGCTAGCTGGGCGACGGTAATCTTACGACTCATATGTTGGTGAATATAGCGGTCAATGATATCCATGTTGAGCCGATGACCATCTCGACGTGGCGAAATATGGTCACGAAAATGGCGGTGCAACACACACATCAGAGTATCGGCACACGCCCGACTGAGCAGTAAATCGGTTGGATTAGCAATCATTTCTGCCGTTAACGCTTTAATCAAGGTCTGAGCCTGAGTGTCGAGCTGAAAATACGCATCACGTTCAAAAAGACGAGCGATATTGTCATGCATCGACGCATGCCCAACCCATTCTTGATACGGTAAGTTAATCACCAATATTTCATTGCGTCCCACACCGGTAAAGGCGTGCTCTTCAGATTCTGTTACCAAGCACCCCTGTCCCGGGCCAACGAGGCTTCCTCGCCCACCGACATCAAATTCCGTTTGTCCTTGCAGCCCTATCACCACTTGTTTGTAATCATGGCTATGGTGCAATTGCTGGCTGGGTAACGCTATCACTTCAGACACTTTCGGCGTCTTTGCCATTGACCGTCACTATCACCGTTAACCTATGTCGCATTATTTTGTCACGATTATCAGTAGCACGCGATCATCATCTTTCGGAACTATGATCAAGAACCTCTATTTTTACGGCCGATGTCATTTGGACTAAAAAAATGCGGAAGATCCCTCATTTTTGATTAATAGATCAGCGTAGAAGAACAAAAAAGACAAGAAAACAATGACAGTGTCAGCTGCTAAGCTACTGTCTATAAAGCGGTTAAAGGCGATGCGATGAGAAACCTCTCTGCTTGATCATCGTTTCGAGGCGATCAATGGAGATCTTAGCCTTGATCATGGTTCCGTCACACGCGTCGTCACACAATCTTATTTGAAGCGCGGCGGCGCTTAAGGTAATCTCGCGTGGATATTAAAAACAATGAACACAGTTGCACCGATCACGTCGCAGAATGCTGACTGCCGTCAAATAATTAACACGGTTTGCGTGGCAACACTGGTTTCCGTGATAGTCTACTTTTTGGACATAGGTATTATTATTGCGACACATGCGTAAGCAAGGGAACTATGACAACGAAATACATAAAGGCGCTATGTTTAGCGCTCCCTCCCCTACTGCTAACCGAGTTGGCGTTCGCTGAAAACGCGTCTTCCGCGGATAACATCGATCCGGTCAGTGAGTTGGTTGAGAAACTTCGCGCAAAAGAAGATGTGCTGGAGTCTCAAAACGATGAGCTGGCCCTGCAGCAGGCGAAGCTTGATGACCTTTTAGTTAAACGCGCCACGTTAGATGACGAGCTAAGTCAGCTTCAACGCGAGCGTAGTGAGGCTAAAGCCCAGCTGGACGCCAAGTTTCAAGACTTGATAGCTGACCCAAGTACCGACATCGGTCCTTATCAGCAAGCGTACCAACAAGCTTGGCAAAAGGTTAATAACCATCAACAAGAACAAGCTGCGAACGAATCAGCGATTATCGAGCAGAAAAAGTTGCTCGCGCAGCAAGAGCGCCAGCAGGCGTTATTAGCCACCACGCTGGAAAACCTGCACGAGGCTATGCGTGAAGCACGTGCTGAGCGCTTGCGTAAAGAGTTGACGCAAAAAGACACCATTGAGGTTGTCCACAGTGTGACTTGTGCGCCCAATATGACGCTTGCCGCTTGTGCCAATCAAGGTAAGACCTTGACAATGCAACAAGCCATTCGCGAATTCCGTGGCCAAGTCACCGACTTTGTCACCGAATCGGCGGCGGTGAAGCAAAACATCGATAAGGTTGCTTTCAACATTCACGTTACCAACAGTGAAGTGGTTGATGCAGGGTTTACCGGTGGCACCGACTACACCACCCGCATTAAAGCGGAACTGGTCAGTCGTCCGGGTAAAACAGCTGCCTGTCGCTTGTTAGATTTGGAAGATCGCTACTGTGTTGAAACCACACAAGCACAGCAGCAAGCCAAGCATAAGCAACAAGCAAAACGCTGGGTCAATGTCACTGTTCGCTCTAACCGTTATGACGACAGCGTTAAAATTAACGACGTGTCTTATGGCAGCACACCTGTTGAGCTGATGCTTCCTGTTGGCACCCATGAACTGACGGTCAGCAAGCCCGGATTTATACCTTATAGCCGCGAGGTTTATCTGGGTAAAGATCAGGTCGTATGGGCCAAGCTCGAAGAGCAACCCAATCGTCCACCTAGCCCGGGAAAAAAGTTTACTGACCCTGTATCCAATAACCTTGAAGCCCCGCAAATGGTGGTAATTGGGGCAGGTGAATACAAAGTAGGCCCAGACGCGCGAGAAAGCGTTGCGGTACGTCACTCGTTCGCGATTGGCTCTACGCCTGTCACCGTGGCGCAATTTGATGCCTTTGTGAATGCGACCGGTTATGTCACCGCTGCAGAACAAGGTAATGGTTGTAATATGCTGGTTAGTGGTGAAATCAGCCAAAGCTTGGAATCAGATTGGCGTCAGCCAGGCTTTGACCAAGCCGCAGATTCACCCGTTGTTTGTGTGAACAAGAAAGATGCCAACGCTTATACCAAATGGCTAAGCCAACAAACCGGCCATAACTACGCACTGCCGAACGATGTGCAGTGGGAAGTGGCGGCCCGTGGCGGCACAAACAGCGATTTCTGGTGGGGCAACGAAATTGGTGTCGGCAACGCCAACACAGGCTGGAGCGGTACCGTATGGTCAAACACACGAACCTCTCCGGTTAAAAGCTTCCCGCCCAACCCCTTTGGTGTCTATGACACAGCCGGAAATGTCTGGGAATGGGTAAGCAGTGAAGAGCCAATTGCCCGTGGTGGTGCTTGGAACTTTTCACCGCAACGTGCTCGCGCATCAGAGCGCTTGGACGTCGGCGAAAACATGAGTGCTAATTACCTTGGTTTCCGCGTGATCAGAAAAATCTAGTCTGACAAGCGATAGTATCTAAGTCCCTTAAAGCCGCTTTCTCAAGCGGCTTTTTTTCTGCTTACTTTATCGGTAAGCATCATCCGCACGGTACGACTTGCCGACGTACCACGACTGTCCATAACCCAGCCGAATCAACAGCAGAACAATACACTGGTTAAGAAAGCGTTTATCAGTTACTTACACTTTGCAGCATAGATTGATCTTAACCACAATCTTTAAGTAAAGTCACTTTATCTTGTGTCAATGGGTCAAATCCCCCCTACCCAACGTCTAGGCTTCTGGATATAGTGGCAAGCGTAAACAGTATTTGTCCCGATAAATGCTTTTACGTAAATCCTAACACTGTTAGGTGCAGTCAACGATAACTAGGGCGGTCAACAACCCTCATGACTCGTTCGGTTATTTAGACAACCTCTTCTACACGTCGTACAGGATACAGCCCGAAAGGGCGACTCTTGTCTTTGCCGGYTTTATGCCGGCATTTTTTTGTGCTCAAATAAGCCTGCCTGTTTTTTTATGTTCAAACGGACAATGGCGTCCAATAATAATAACATTCGATCGTGTAGGCCTTATGATGCAACCGGTTTCCATGCTGCCTCCCTCTCTCTCAATGCTTGAACAGCTGCCAGGGTGCTGGGGATGCAAAGATAAAAACTCCGTGTTTGTTTACGCAAATAGTGAATACTGCCGACTCGTGGGCCTCAAGCACCCTCAAGAGAGTATTGGTAAAACGGATCACGACATGCCCTGCCCAACCATCGCCTGTGCCGATCAATTTCAAGCGCAAGATAAACAAGTGATGGAAACCGGCAAACGTCTACGAGTATTAGATATTCACCCTTACGCAAACGGCCGATGGTACGCCCATCTTTTTACCAAAACGCCTTGGTACGATGAAGCGGGGAATATCTGTGGCGTCGTATTTTGTGGTCAAGAGTTGAGTGACACGGCGATATTGGAAGTCGGACACTGGATATGCCGTGCAGTAACGCATCCAGATGATCATCCGCTCGACGCACCGTCACATCCTTCCGACATTCATTTAACCGCGCGAGAGTCTGAAGTACTTTTTCTGCATCTGTATGGCAAAAAGCCCCAATTAATTGCGCAAACCCTAGGGGTGTCGGTTAAAACGATTGAAAACCACTTTGCACACCTGCGGGAAAAGTTCAGTGTTGAGTCCAAGGCAGCTTTAATTGAACGGGCGTTGGCGTTGGGGTTCGGCTCTGTGATCCCAGAGCGGTTGCTCACCAAGCAAGTGTCGGTGGTATTGCGAGATTAACGTTCAGAGGAGAGGGAAAGTGCTACACAAAGCAGCACTTTTCATTGCTTACATTGGCTAAGAGATAGGGCTTAGGGCGCAAGGCGTTCAACATCCCATTGATCGTCATCGTTGCGCTGGTATAAAAAGCGATCATGCAGCCGATGCTCCCCGCCTTGCCAGAATTCAATGCTTTTCGGTTTCACACGATAGCCCCCCCAGAA
Organism: Salinivibrio sp. PR919; assembly: GCF_001995355.1. Classification (NCBI taxonomy): domain Bacteria; kingdom Pseudomonadati; phylum Pseudomonadota; class Gammaproteobacteria; order Vibrionales; family Vibrionaceae; genus Salinivibrio; species Salinivibrio sp. PR919. The sequence goes on from NZ_MUFL01000018.1 coordinate 42,103, forward strand.
TGTGGGCACTGGCACTTCACCTTTTGCGAATTGCTGTTTTAGCTCCATAAATTTGCCTTCAAGGGCGGAGCGTGCCGTCAGACGCTCGCTTTGCTTACTCGCCCATGCAGCGATCTGGCTTTCCTTGGGACGAGAGGTAAAGTATTTAAACACCTCTTTTTTAGTCAATGGCTCAGCGTCGCCGGTAATATGCACTTGGCGCTCAATAAAATGCCAAGGAAAATGTAAGCTAATTTGGCTATTGTTCTTTAAATGCAAGGCCTTACGACTGCCTAGATTGGTGTAAAACACGAACCCATCGTCACTGTAGTCTTTTAAAAGCACAATACGTTGGAAAGGCTGACCGTTTTCATCCACTGTCGCGATAGTCATCGCGGTAGGGTCAGGAACCTGAGTTTCTATGGCCTGTTTGAGCCAGTGTTCAAATAATTGTAGTGGGCTATCAGGCAAATCATTGCGGCGTAGACCGCCTCGCGTATATTCTCTTCGAATGTCAGACAGATCCATTGCATTCTCCAATTCATTCATTTTTCGTTATTTTGCGCAGGTTGCGCCAGATAGACAAGGATATTCTCGGGTACGGTATTAAACCGACTCCGATCAATGACCAAGGAGCAAGACGGTGAAAAAGTCGCAATTTGTGTTATCAGCGACCCTACTCGGCACGGTCTTATCCGTGATCGTTGGCATTGTCACCTTCAACGAAACCAAGTTTCAGTTAATTGCGCAAATGCGCGAGGATGTTCGACAACTCGAAGACAAGCTGTCTGCCGAGCTGGCTCGATACAGTGAGCTACCCGCCGTCCTCGCCTCCGATCCACGCTTAATCACCTTATTGGCTGATTCGGCGCCCAAACAGCAAGTCGTAGAGATCAATCGTTTATTAGTTCGGTGGGCTTCGCGTCTTGAAGCCGACACCGTCTACTTGTTGAACACACAAGGCACCACGATCGCGGCAAGTAACTGGCAGAGCCAAGCCTCCTTTGTGGGTCAAAACTATGCGTACAGGCCCTATTACCAACAAGCGATAAAAGGGGGAAAAGGCGCTTATTATGCCTTGGGAACTCGTTCAGGAAAGCGCGGTTACTATTTTTCCTATCCCGTCCGTGACTCAAATCAACAGGATTTACTGGGGGTGCTCGTCATCAAGGTTGACCTGTCTATTATCGAACAAGTATGGAAATATCAAACCTTTGACTACCTATTGACCGATCCGCAAGGGGTTATTTTTTACAGCTCTAACCCCAACTGGGTGTACCAAACACTCACTACGCTGCCCACGCCTCAAAAGCAAAGTATTCAACGCTCGAGGCGTTATGGCGACACCCCGCTTATCCCACTGAGCCAGTTTCAGCATCCTCGTCAGCTAGCAGATAACACGGTGATTTCCCTGGGGCTAGATGCCTCTGCACGTCAGCCAATGCTGATGACCACACACACCATCAGCCAAGCAGACTGGCAGCTTTATGGACTTACCCCGATCAGCACCCTTTACCCTTACGTTTTTCAGGCGGTTATACTATTCATCACGTTTTATTTCTTGGTCGCTGTGATTGTCTTAGCATGGTGGCAGCGTCTTGCTGCTCAGCGCCAGCTTGCACGATTAAACCAGAGCCTTGAACGCAAAGTCGCTCGCCGTACACAATCGTTACAAGCGTCCAACCAGCAATTGCGTGACACCCTTCATCAATACGAGCGCACGCAACAAGTACTCAAGCAAACACAATCAGAATTGGTACAAGCGGCCAAAATGGCGACCCTTGGAGAGATGTCTGCGGGGATCAACCATGAAATCAATCAACCACTTGCGGCCATGCGCACCTACACAGAAAACAGTCAGCGCTTAATGGCCAAAGCACGCTATCAAGACGTGGAAGATAATTTGGCGAAAACGCTCGGATTGATTCAAATGATCCATGACATTGTGGCGCGCTTTAAGATCTTCGCAAAAAAATCACAAACCCGAACAGGTACCCTCGATGTGGTGCCATTACTTCATGCCGCTGTTTCGTTGACCAAAAGCCGCTGGCTTCGTCAAGGTATCACTGTACAGCTTCCCTCGCACTCAAGCCCGCTTTATGTTGTCGCGGATGCCATCTTGCTCGAGCAAGTGTTAGTCAACTTGCTCACCAATGCGATAGACGCTGTATCGAGTACTCCCGACCCTTGCATTCGGGTTGACACTCAACACGATGCAAGCAGCCTTGAACTGCGTGTGATAGACAATGGTAAAGGCATGGATAGTGATACGCTGGCACAGGTTTTTACACCCTTTTTTACTACTAAAGAAACAGGACTCGGGCTTGGGCTGACGATTTCTAAGCGGATCCTCGAGAGCCTACATGGTCAACTTATCGCAAACACCAACCCAACAGGCGGAACCATCATGATAATTCGTCTGCCCGTTCCGACTAAGGAGAGTGAATAATGGAACCGACGGTGATTGTGGTCGATGATGAGCCAGCGGTCCGCGATGCCATTACGCAGACACTGCACCTTGATGACTGGCATGTCAACGCGTTTGCGACCGCACAAGAGGCATTAGCGGCCTTAACCACCAACTTCTCGGGCGTTATCATTGCCGATATTAATGTGCCCGTCATGGACGGTATGCAGCTATTGCAAGCGATATTAGCGCTAGATGGTGAGATGCAAGTGATCATGCTTACCGGCCACGGTGATATTTCTACCGCAGTCGAAGCCATGCGGCTGGGTGCGTACGATTTTATCGAAAAACCTTTTTCAACCGATCATCTGTTGGACGTGTTAAAACGTGCGTATGACAAACGTGCTCTGGTGCTCGAAAACCGCGAACTTCGCAAGGAGCTTGCAGCGCAAAGTGGCCCCGGCCCGCGCATTTTAGGCAACCATCCGCAAGTGAAATCCGCCCGTCGTCAGCTGGGCTACTACCAGCAAACAGACGATGATGTATTACTAGTCGGAGAAAAAGGCACCGGGAAAGAGCTGGCCGCTCGCTTTATTCACGACCATGGCAAATGGCAGAACACGCCCTTGATTACCCTCAAATGCCGCTTATTGCCTACCCATTTGCTGGAGCAAACGTTATTTGGTGGCGAGTTGTCTCACTGGGCGAATAAAACTGGGAAATTACATGCTGCGAATGGTGGCTGTTTGTTGATTGACGGCATCGAGGCGCTGCCTATCCCTCTCCAGCAACGGTTACATCGCTATATTCAGCTGCGTGATGATCCTGCACATTCCCAAACCAGTCAGGTTCGCCTGATTGTCACATCACGATTTGATTTGGCCGAGAGGGTACAACGTGAGCAATTCGATCCCGCATTATGTCAACATTTCCTGACTGGCCAAGTGTTGATGCCACCATTGCGTGACCGCTGTGATGACATTATCCCGCTATTTCAGAACTTTACGCGAACTATTGCGTCACGCTATGGCATCGAAGCCCCAACATTATCTTCGCCACAACAACAACGTTTATGCGAATACAGCTGGCCGGGCAATGTGCGAGAGCTTCGCGCTTACGCCGAGCGATTGGTCCTACTTGGCGAAGATAGGCTAGACAACGCAGCGCCTTCCGCGACCACAGAGTCTAAATTGCCCACACTGACGGACCGTGTCAGTCAATTTGAGTTTGAGAYCCTAAGCGACGCATTACGTCGACATGGGGGTCGACTAAAAGACGTACAACAAGAATTGGGACTCGCGAGAAAGACCCTTTACGATAAAATGCGCAAGTATCAGTTAGATAAAGAAAATTTTAAACGTAGCCAATATTAGTGGCACTTTCGTATCACCATCGCGCAGTAATACATCGCTTTGCACAAAAACCGACAAATAAAGCAAAAAATCAGCAGCATAGACTAAACTTTTAAGAGCGGTTTCCTACATGGGGAGAGACATGGCTTGGCGCGATAAGTCTCATGCAGTATTGCCCAGAGACGAACATCTCGATTACATCGATGATAAAACAGCAGCTTTGCTCTTAAACGCGCCCAAAAGTGCGCGTATCTTGTTGTGGACAATCGCTTTGTTTCTTATCGCAGCCGCCATTTGGGCCTCTCAAGCGCAACTCGATAAAGTGACGGTCGGGCAAGGAAAAGTGATCCCTTCATCGCAACTGCAAGTGGTGCAAAACCTTGAAGGCGGGCTGGTTAAAGAACTGTTGGTAAAAGAAGGCGATACAGTCGCCCGTGGCCAACGTTTAATCCTTATCGACGACACCCTGTTCCGGTCGGATTTTCGAGAGCGAGAGCAAGAACTCAATGGCTTGCGCGCCGATGAAATTCGCATTCGCGCATTGCTCGAGTCAGTACAAATTAATGACACTGCTGCACTGGAAGAGTGGCGTGACAGCATCATTCTCAATCGTCAACCGCTCCAAGTCCCCAGCGACTTGGCCGCAGCTCGTCCGGGGCTGGTGAACCAAGCCCAAGCCAGTTATCAAGAGCAGCTATCGAATATTCAAAACCAGCTGTACGTGACGGCACAAAAAATTCGCCAAAAAGAGCAAGAACTGATCGAGCTTGAGTCACGCATCGACAACCTCGAGCAAAGCTTGGAATTCGCACAAGAAGAACTCAACATTACTCGCCCTCTCGCCGAAGAAGGGGTGGTGCCTCAAATTGACTTAATTAAACTACAGCGCCAACTCAACGATACCCAACGTGAGCTATCCTCTGCACAGTTATCATTGCCCTCAGTGGTGTCATCAATGCGTGAGGCAGTGTTCCAACGTTTGGATGTCGCATTAACGTTCAGAACGGAACAACAAGAGACCCTCAACCAAGTCGAACAGCAAATCGCCTCGATGACAGAGGGAAAAGTGAGTCTACAAGATAGAGTCGCACGCACCGTGGTGACCTCCCCAGTTGATGGCACCGTGAAGAAGTTACATGTCAACACCGTCGGTGGCGTGATTCAGCCGGGGATGGACATTATTGAAATTGTCCCTTCGGAAGACAACCTGCTCATTGAGGCCAAAATCGCGCCGCAAGACATTGCCTTTTTGCGCCCTGGGTTGGAAGCAGTGGTGAAGTTTAGCGCCTACGATTTTACCGTGTATGGTGGCCTTAACGGTCAGCTAGAAACCATCAGTGCAGATACCATTCAAGACGAGGAAGGCAACAGTTTTTATTTGGTCAAGGTACGCACCGAGAAAAACAACATCGGTGACGCAGAAACACTGCCGATTATTCCCGGGATGACCGCGTCTGTTGACATCATTACCGGGAAACGAAGCGTCCTTGATTATCTGATTAATCCTATTGTTAGGGCACAAAACACGGCATTACGGGAATAGGGATGACTGAAAAATGATGCCAGTTTGGATACGTATGAGCGCGGCTATCATAGCGGCACTTAGTTTGCTCCCCACCGCCCACAGCCAATCATTAGAGCAGGCGGTGGTGATCACACTCGCCACCGATCCGGAATTGCGTGGCGGGTTTCACGAGCTGATGAGTTTGCATGAGCGAATGAAAAACAGTGAAGGCGACTACCTTCCCGATATCGATTTAGACGCAGGCATTGGCTATGAGCGTATCGAAAATGACTCCACCCGTGCACAAGGTGATATCGACTTTGATCGCAAGGACGCCACACTAAGCCTTCGCCAGTTGTTATGGGATGGGCAAACCTCACACAATGTGAGGCGCACACGTTATGAAGCCAACAGTCAGCGCTTTCAACTGCTCTCGGATGCTGAAGACAAAGCCCTGCAAGTCGCCGAGGTCTATCTGGATGTGCTTAAGGCAGAGCAAGTATTGGATCTCTCTGAGGCCAATATGGCTGTGCATGAGCAAATTCTCTCTGATATTCGTCGCCGCGCGGAGTCTGGAATCGGGTCAACGGCTGACTTATCCCAAGTCGAGGCACGTGTCGCGCGTGCCAACGCAAATTTACTCTCGGCACAAACCAACCTCGAAGATGCCTTTACTGCGTTTTTCCGTGTCGTGGGTGAGCCTGCTAACGAGCCAATTGAACCCGTTGTCGATAACCTTGCCTTACCGGCCTCCATTGATACAGCGTTAGAGCAAGCCGTCAGCCGCAGTCCATTGTTAAAACTGGCACGATACGACATTGAGGCGGCTCGCGCTCAATACGAGCAATTTAAAGGCAATCACCTGCCTAACGTCAGTTTGGAAGTCAGTCAAACTTGGGCTGATCAAGTAAGTGGGGTGAACGATACCAGTGATGAATTTAGCGCGATGGTGCGCTTTCGTTACAACCTTTTTAATGGAGGGAGCGATCAGGCCACTATTCGCAGAGGCGCGTATGAGGTAAATCGCGCACGCGACACCTTTGAAAATGCCTATCGGCAATTGGAAGAAAGTACGCGCTTAGCATGGAGCGCCTACCAGCTAACCACCCAACAAAAAGTGTTTCTCCAACAACAAGTGGATGCGGCCTCTGATACAGTGCTGGCCTATGAAAAACAGTTTCGTATCGGCCGACGCACCTTATTGGACTTGCTCAACACAGAAAACGAGTTGTTTGAAGCGCGTCGCGCTTACCTTGACGCGAACTTTGATCATCTCTTAGCGCAATACCGGCTATTAAATAACACCGGCAACCTATTGAACGCCTTGCGGGTGACGATACCTGCCGAATGGCAAGTCAACGCGGAGGACCACAAATGATGCGAGTCCTATTTTACGCTGTGTGTATCAGCCTCCTCAGTGGCTGCGGTTATGCCATTATGGCACCGCCGGTGGCCCTGCAAAAACACGACGTTGCCGATGCGGATAAGGATGGCGTGATCAATGCGCGTGATCGCTGTGAACAAACGCCAATCGGTGCCATAGTCGATAATCAAGGGTGTCCCAGTTATGTGGAGCCAGACTCCACCGTTCAAGCGTCAGAGACGCCAGCCACATCGTTGCGGGTGCTATTTGCCAATGATACCGCAAAAGTCAGCCCCGACTATGTCACTGATATAACGGCTATGGCAGACTTTCTTACTCAGTACCCCGGCGTGTCGGTGCGTTTAACCGGCCATGCCAGTGCCATTGGCTCGCCTGAGTATAATTTACGCTTATCGCGAGAGCGTGCACGTTCGGTCAGAGCCGAGCTCGTCAGCGCCGGCATTGATCCAAACCGCATTGACATTGATGCATTGGGAGAAGCCCTTGCCACGCAAACCGATCCGAATGCGCCACAAGACCGGCGCGTGAGTGCAGAGCTGTTGAACTTTAAAGGAGATGTAGAGAAAGCGTGGACAATCTTCACTCGCCGGCCCCAGTAGTACAGCGAGCCTTATATCTATGAAGCGATGGGGCGTCGCCATATTGACCATTTTGCTGTCGATGAGTGTCGGCGGCTTGACTACCACTGAATCGCGTTGGATCCAGCAGGTCTCCGCGTTTTACGGTGAGCGTGCGGGCAAACGCGTATTGGCCTGGCGCAATATGGTCGCGAATACACAAAGTCTGTCGGAGCAAGAAAAGCTGCGTCAGGTAAATGATTTTTTTAACCAATTGTATTTTGTTGATGATATCGAGCTATGGGGAAAAAAAGACTATTGGGCGACGCCCCTTGAGTTTCTCGGCACCAGCGCAGGCGATTGTGAGGATTTTAGTATCGCCAAGTATTTCTCACTGCGAGAACTCGGTGTCGATGATAAGAAACTACGGTTGGTGTATGTCAAAGCGATTCGATTGGATCAGTTCCATATGGTTGTCGCTTACTATCCCACACCGTCATCAGAACCTGTGTTGCTCGATAACCTCGACCCAGAAATAAAACGCGCTTCATTGCGGCGAGATTTGCTACCTATCTACAGCTTTAATGGTAGCCGATTGTGGCTGATGAAAGAGCGAGGCCAAGGGGAGCTGGCCGGTAACTCCTCACGACTCGGACTATGGAATGACTTACGTAACCGCGTCGACACGTTAAAAATGCAAAAACCCGTTAAACTTTTTGATAGGTAACGACCTATGACGTTATTCAACCAAATATTCACCTGGATGCTGGTCATTTTCTTCTTCTTGGTGTTGTCGGTGTTCGGTATCGAGCTCAACACCACGCGCAACTTTTTGCTCAACCAGCAAACCGCAGATGTGAACAATACCGTGAACTCGATGGGCTTGGCCCTCGCCCCTTACTTGGAATCAGACGATAAGGTGGCGGCCGAATCCGTGATCAATGCGTTTTTTGACGGTGGCTTTTACCGTGAGGTTAACCTCACGTTGCTTTCCGACAACAGCGAAATTGTGCGCGAATATCCGGTTCAAATTCAAGGTGTCCCGCAATGGTTTATCGACCTCGATATTTTTCCGGTGATTACGGAAAAGCAAACCATTACTAGTGGCTGGATGCAATTGGCAGAAGTGGAGGTGGTGGCCCATCCAGGCTATGCCTACAAACAATTGTGGAAGTCGTTTGTGCAATTGGGGTCGAGTATGGCGGTCATTTTTCTGATCGCATCGGTCGTGATCGGCTGGCAATTGCGCCGCTCTCTCAAGCCCTTGGCTCGCATCACCCAAAAAGCAGGCGAGATTGCTAAGAACCGATTTGGCGACCCTATTCCCCTTCCCCCAACCATTGAATTAAAAACCGTGGTTAGGGCCATCAATGTCATGACCGAACAGCTGAAAAGCTATTTTGAGCAACAAGCCAAAGAGGCCGACCGATTACGTAAAACCGCTTACCGCGATCCTGTTTCTGGGCTCGGTAACCGTAGCTTTTACGTTGGCCAACTTAAATCTTGGCTCACCGAATCGGGCGTTGGCGGGATGGCACTGATTAAGGTTGATCTGATCAGTGAAGCGTACAAAAAACAAGGGTTCGAAGCGGGTGATAACTTGGTGGAACGTTTTGCCAATAATCTCACCACTACCATTATTACCGATGACAGCATGACAGCGGCCCGTTTGAGCAAGGACGAGTTTGTGATCTTAGCGCCCAATACCGATGCCGATGATCTGCGTTTACTCGGTGAAAGTGTGCTAGCAATGGTGGTCGATATGCAAGCCGATCCTATGGGGCTCACACCCCCGAAAGTGGCTGTCGGTTTAGCCGTGAATGGCGGCGGGAACCGTGACGCCAGTATCTTGCTCTCGCAAGCCGATAATGCGCTTTCTCAAGCACGAAACACCCCCGATCACCCTGTGGTGCTGATTGACCAGTCGATGGGGGATGCGGCGATGGGTAAACAGCAATGGAAAGCACTCCTTCATGAAGCGGTGGCGAAAGAGCTCTTTGTATTTAAGTTTCAGTCTGTCAGTGACAGCACCTCAAAACTGCTCCACCAAGAGGTCTTCTCRGCGATTGAAAAAGACGGCGAATACTACGGCGCAGGCCACTTCTTGGGGGCAGTAGAGCAACTTCAGCTGGGTGAGACCTTAGATAAATATGTGATCACCCACATTATGAAAACCCTCGCTCAAGATAAGAG
>NZ_MUFL01000019.1:0-50731 GCF_001995355.1 Salinivibrio sp. PR919
ATTCACATCTGTTAAATCCACTTGCGTCATTTTGATATAAGCTTCATTAACAAGCATAGTATCACTGTGAATAGCATCACTAATAATCGTGTTGTCAGCACCAAAGTTATCACTACTTCTTTTGCTTTCACGTGCCGCCAGTTGCTTTAACCTAGCATAAGCCAGATGGTAAAGTTCTGATTCAGATTGTCGATCACCTTGCTTCCATTGTAAAAGAAGCTGTGTGAAGTCAGCGTTTTTATTCATCATATTTTGTATACATACTTGTCTTAATAGTTTTTAAACTGGGCAAACCATGCTTATCTAATATTTTTATTTGATTGTATTGATAGATAGTCCCGCCTAACCAACTTTCATTAACTGGCAAGTACTCCCAACTGGTGTATTGATCGCCCTTATCTATATCAAACCAACTCACAGTAACATTGAGTGCAGACAAAGCAGTCTTGCCCGTTTCATTTAGCCACCAGGCATCTCGATACAAAAACTTATCCATTAACTGATAGCTTGATTCTGTGATCGGACAATGATCTGTTTCTTTAGGCCCTTCTAGGAGACGATCACCTTTCATCAATACGCACTGAGATGAAGTTTTGCTGCCATTAAATGTTTTCTTTATCCATACTCCGGAGTAATCAATAAAACTCTCTTTACGCTTCGGATAAATAAAAGTCACACCTTCAGCAACATTGTTGTGTTCAATATGTTTTTTTTTGCCTAGCCCCTGAGATTTCTCCATTAAAAGATGCGTTTTCTCATCATAATTTATGGCAATAGAACGATATTTCCAATCGCTACCATCTTGTCGATCGTCAATGTAAAAGCCATTTAATTGATATTGTCGACAGCCCTGTCTAGCACAACTTACTAGACCTCGTCCACCACCAAATTCACTGAGTGGGCTGACCACTACCTTCTGGTCGTTACTAGGATCAAGCTGGCACCCTTTGAACCTATCGCCTATTGAAGGATATTCAATGATCGTGTCATCTGTTATCTCAAAAACCGTTTTGCCTATCGGCGCGTGGTAATAAGGATTCCTTAGTTGGTCAAGATTAATGGCGCAGATATTTCCTTTATAGTCTCTTTTCTTGACGGTTTCATAGATGAACACTGTATCTTTCCCATCAAGAACTTTATGCTCTGAAGCAAATCTATCCTTAATATACTCGTGGCTTTTTTTAAGGTGACGTGCAGCTTCTTCGATGGATACAAATGCAAGTTGAAACTCATCCAGATGACTATCTAAGTAGCTTAAGTCAAGATTGTTTAGTGTGTTTATTAGCCCAGTATTGTTCCTCACACTGTCATCAATCGTGATGTTATTACGGTTATTTGGTGTACTATCCAGTGACATCAGTAAGCGAGTAAGATTAATACTTTTACTTGGCTGAGTGGAAATATTATTAGGAGTCACAATTTCTTGACCTGAAATTGCACTAATTAAAGCTCCGCGGTTATCTTGACCTAAATAAAATTTAACAGCGTCACCCTCGTCATATTCAAATCGACCTTTATCCGTAAAGCCTTGATGCCCCGAGGATGTTTCGTAATATAAACCTGTAACAGGAGCATCAATAAAGTAGCCACTTAATTGCGGCTCACTTTGCGCAGGCAGTATCACACTCATGTAGAATAATAAAAGCAGTGTAATTTTATTTTTCATTTTTTGAAGTACTCGGATGAGGGACCATCATAGCGACAATTAATTTTTGTTTAACATCATCAGAGACATGGGGATTTGCAAGAATTTGACGACGAGAAAGATCTAACATCACCTCAAAACTAATCGGGTGGTCGTACGTTTCTTTACCATGAAACATCAACTGTGTCAGATGCATAACCAGCTCTTCAGATGCCTGTTTTTCAGAATAAAGCTGCTGATTTTTTTTCACTAACACTAGGCTAAACACAAACGCAGACACGACCAACACGATCGATAAAAATAGAGGGATAGGCCGTCGTCGTACTAAACAGCGTAATCGATAGAGCCAATTATCTTGCTTAACAGAAATCGGCTTTTTATTCATCACATGAATAACGTCATTACGAAGCTGGTTGACAGTCACGTAGCGATTATCTGCCTCTTCTTCTGTCGCTTTAGTAATTACCAATGCCAACTCTTGATTGGGCTTTTTACCGTCCGCAGTCAGTAGAAATGCTAACAATTTGCCTAATGCGTATACGTCTGTTTGTTGGGTAAGGTATTCGCCACGTTTTTGTTCAGGGCTTGCATAACTCTCACTGTAGGCCAACACACCATCATCACTATCAGGGCTTGGATAGCATTCAAGTTTTTGTGTGAGGTTAAAGTCGATAATTTTGGCCTGTCCGTCTCTATCAATCAGGATATTATCCGGCTTAATATCACCATGAATCATTTGGTGGCGATGCGCATGCTCAATCGCTGAGCAAATCGACACAAACAAGGATAGTCGTGCCTTGTGCGACGTTGGCTGCGTTGCTATCTGCTTTCCAAGCGTGCATCCATCCACATACTCCATGACAATATAAACACACCCGTCACTGATCCCGCCATCAAACACCTTTGCGATACAGGGGTGACTTAAACGCGCTAACATCTGTGCTTCTTTGAACAGAGAATTTCTACCGATAATAGGGTACAAAGAGGGGTGGATACACTTTATGGCAAGTTCTTGTTCAAACGTACTATCATCGCGATAAGCGCGATACACAACCCCCATTCCACCGCGGCCAATCTCCTCACCGAGACGATATTTATCCAATGTAGTATTCGGTTCAAACAGCTGTGATGCGATGAAAGATTGAGCCCCATCTGACCAAATTTGGCTCAGCAATGGCTGTGTATCGCAATGATAGAATGGCAAGAGTTGTGCGTATTGAGAGGGAGACGTGACTTTCAACCGACTTAACCATACTTCCTGTTCTTCCTCGGACAAATCGAGAAAATCATAAACAAGCTGCGTCTCAGCCCCACCAAATTGCACAATAATCGACCAAGCCTATGAATTTAAGTGGTTATTCTAATTATTTGCAGAATTATTAAAAGTTAATTCACCCCAACGCCAACCAAAATCCGACCCCGATCATCAGGGTGCCGGCGATTCGGTTCAGCAATTGCACATTGCCCTTTTGCTGCAAAAACTGACGCAAGGTACGCCCACCGCTGGCATATAGCATTAAACAACTAAATTCCGTGCAAAGGATGATCAACACCAGCACGCTCAACTGGCTGGGGAGTGACATTGCAGGGTTAATAAACGGCGGCAACAGCGAGATCATAAACGCCCAACCTTTTGGGTTGGCAATGGCGGTAACAAAGCCTTGCGCGGCCAACGACAATGCCGAGGCTTCATTGGGGGTATCGTCATCATCATTTGGGATCGCCATCTTGCCGCGAGAGCGCCACATTTGTACGCCTAAATACGCCAAGTACACACCACCGACATATTTAAACACCTGAAACACCGCGGGATAGTTCAGCATCACCGTCGCCACACCAATGACAGAGGCGATCGCAACCAGCCCCACGCCGATAAGCTCGCCCCACATCATATGTAAGCTACGCTTAACGCCAATTGTCATGCCAAGGGTCATCGATAATGTCATGCACATGCCGGGCGTGACCGACACGAAAAAAAAGGTAGGGATGAACAGCGTCAGCATGGTGGTATCAATTAAAAGCGGAGACATAAAAACAACAGTCTTAACAGTTAGGTACAGGAGCTGTCAGTTAACGCGCTTTGCCTGCAGAGATCAAGCCCTTCGCTCACTTTATAACCGGACGGTTAGACTTATTGCCATTTGGACGTCTAGAAGTAAAAATATCCATTGACTTGTTTTTAACGAACCCATAGCATCAATAACCAGAGAGACCCGACAGCCAAGGTGCAAGGCGCTGGACAGCTGCGAGATGTCATAAGATTTATCGCTAAGGACATGTGATGATTGAGATAAAACAACTCAACAAGGTATTCGAACTCGGGGAGCGCCGAATTCATGCCCTTAAAGACATCAATTTATTTATTCCGAAAGGAAAAGTGTTTGGTGTGATTGGCGCCTCTGGCGCGGGCAAAAGCACGCTGATCCGGATGGTTAACCTGCTTGAGCGCCCAACCAGCGGCTCAGTGACCGTGGGCGGCGTCAACCTTACTGCGTTACCCAACCGCGAGTTAACCCAAGCGCGCCGTAAAATCGGCATGATTTTCCAACACTTTAACCTGCTGTCGTCGCGCACCGTGTTCGACAATATCGCCCTGCCGCTGGAGCTCAGTGGTACGCGCCGCGATGAAATTGAAACGCGCGTCAGCGAGTTGCTCGATTTGGTCGGCTTGGTCGATAAGCGTGATGTGTATCCTGCCAGCCTCAGTGGTGGACAAAAGCAGCGTGTCGCTATCGCTCGCGCGCTGGCGCCAAGCCCAAATGTATTGCTCTGTGATGAAGCAACCAGCGCATTGGATCCGGCTACAACCCAATCAATTTTGTCGTTGCTGCAAACCATTAATGAAAAACTCAACCTCACCATTTTGCTGATCACCCACGAAATGGATGTGGTGAAGCGCATTTGTCATGACGTGGCGATTATTGGTGATGGCGAACTGGTTGAGTCTGGCCCCGTAGGCGATATTTTTGCTCATCCTAAATCCGAGTTAGCGAAAAACTTTATTCGCTCCACCTTGGATTTATCGGTGCCACACGACTACGCCCAACGCTTACAAAAAGACTACTTTAAAGGCAGCTATCCGCTGGTGCGTCTAGAATTTACAGGCGCCACCGTCGACGAGCCACTGATCAGCCAGATGTCGCGCTTATTTAATATTGATATCAGCATCTTAAGCTCTGACATTGATTACGCTGGCGGCGTGAAATTTGGTCTACTCTTGGCGGAGATTATGGGCCCGAAAAGTGCCGTTGATGATGCGATTCACTACCTAAACAAACACCATGTCGCCACGGAGGTACTTGGCTATGTCGATTGATGCGTTAACCCAATGGATTGGACAAAACCAAGCACTGATTGAACTGCTGACCGATGCCACCGGCCAAACCATTTATATGGTGTTGGTCTCTGGGCTGCTTGGCTTTGTATTCGGGATCCCACTTGGCGTGCTGCTGCACATCACCAAAAAAGGCGGACTGAAAGCACAGCCACGGGTTAATCAAATTTTGGGCGCCGTCGTGAACATCGGCCGTTCAATTCCGTTTATTATTTTGTTGGTGGCTATCATCCCATTCACTCGCTTTGTGGTGGGCACCTCCATCGGCACCGCGGCAGCCATTGTGCCGCTCACGGTCGGCGCGATTCCATTTATTGCACGTTTGGTGGAAGGGGCGCTTTTAGAGCTACCTGCAGGGTTGGAAGAAGCCGCAAAAGCGATGGGCGCAACCCCAACCCAAATCATTTACAAAGTGCTGCTGCCCGAAGCGCTACCGGGGATCATCAATGGTGCCACCATCACCTTAGTCACCTTGGTGAGCTATTCAGCCATGGCGGGTGCCGTCGGCGGTGGCGGCCTCGGGGATGTGGGCATTCGCTACGGTTATCAGCGCTTTGATACCACCGTCATGCTGATCACAGTTGTGATGCTGGTCGTGCTGGTACAAGCGATTCAATCATGCGGAGATTACTTAGTGCGTCGCACAAATCACCGCTAAATACCCAAACACATAAACACAACATTTGTCCCAGCCACTTGGGATGCCACACGGCCTCAAGTGGTGCGGGAATACCGTCAAAACGGATACGTTTTTTAAAAGGGAGACAGACAATGAAAACCACGATTAAAACACTGCTTGCCACACTTGGACTGGCCTCAACCCTTGTCCTTACCGGCTGTGGAGAAAAAGAAGCTGCCGTGCAAGACAACAGCAAAATCACCGTTGGCGTCATGGCCGGTGAAGAAGCACAAGTGGCCGAATATGCGGTTCAAGAAGCCAAAAAACTCGGCCTTGAGGTGAAACTCATCACCTTTACCGACTATGTATCCCCTAACGCCGCCCTCGCCGATGGCTCTGTGGACGTGAATGCCTTCCAGCACAAACCGTACCTCGACGCACAAATCAAAGACCGTGGCTACGAGTTTGCGATTGCAGGCAACACCTTTGTGTATCCGATTGCGGCCTACTCTTACAAACTCGATAGCGTGGCCGATTTGCCTGAAGGCGGCAAAATTGCCGTACCTAACAACCCATCGAACCTTGGCCGTTCGCTGGTATTGCTTGAACAGCAAGGCATTATCAAACTCAAAGAAGGCGCTGGCATTAACGCCACCAAACTGGATATCGTTGAGAACCCGAAAAACGTGGAAATCATCGAGCTAGAAACGCCACAACTGCCTCGCTCACTGGAAGATGTAGACATTGCGATCATCAACAACACCTTTGCCGCGGGCGTGGGCCTAACCCCAAGCAAAGACGGTTTGTTTGTTGAAGACAAAGAATCGCCTTACGTGAACCTGATTGTGGCGCGCAAAGACAACGTAGACGCTGAAAACGTGAAAAACTTTGTTAAAGCCTACCAAACCGACGCGGTTTACAACGCCGCAATGGAAGTTTTTGACGGCGCAGTGGTAAAAGGCTGGTAAGCCAGTCCGCTCACCACACTGAAATACTCAAGCCCGCGCTGAAAAGTGCGGGCTTTTTGCTATGAAGTAATAATACTGCGCGTCGATTGAATAGAAGCGTAGCGATCTCCCAACGCTGCCATTGATACTGTATGAACAGAGCGTTCATCAATTGTGCTTCCTTGATGATCCGGTAATGAGCGTGACGCACAGGCATCTTCACAAACGATCACTTCATATCCTCGTTCTAGAGCACCAATCGTCGTTGCCATAACGCACATATGACTCATAAAGCCTGCAACCAAAATTTGAGTACAACCGGTTCGTATCAAGGCACTTTCAAGCTCTGTATTATAAAACGAGCTAGGTAGCATCTTGTGTATCACCTTCTCGCTGGAAATAGGTGTCAAACAACTGACAACATCAGACAGCTCACTATCACAGTTAAAGATGGGGGAGCTTGAACTTCCTTTATGTAAAACATGAAAAACCGGAACAGACAGGCGGCGTGCTTTATCAAGGATTTTTTGGGCATTAAACAATGCTTTTTCTCCGGATTTTCCTAAAGGCAAGGCACCGTGTATATATTCATTCTGATAGTCGATAAAAATAACCGCTACACTTTCCCAATTGACTTTACAGTTACTCGCTCCGGCAATATCTCTGAGTGTTTTAATCTCATTCATCGTCTTTCTCCTCGAAAACTAAGCCAATTATATCCACCTGCCGAAACGGATTAAGTGCTATTGATGCACATGGGATGTGCAAAAATGCTTATCAGTGAAGCGTTAGTCTTTGACTTACCTATTTTTGATATAGCGAGGGGTATGGAAAGCAGCTAAATCATGGTTTGACATATCTTCGCTACTTCATCCATTACAATTTTCTTTGACGTGGAGGCATGCGTTCTTTTCGAGGAAAGCATCCAAATATCACGTTTTATGGGTTGTTCGGGCTCCAAAGTCACTAAAGGGCTGGAGCGAAGTGTTATTTCGGGTAATAGCGCAACACCATAGCCAAGCTCTGCTGCCTTTTTCTGTAGAGATACAGTATCAGCCTGGAATCGAATTGACTTAAGGCCATGCTTTTCTATTAAAAATTGACACTCTCTTAAATGGCTCAGCTCAGAGGTATAAGTGACAATATTCACTGGCTCACCGTTTTTCAATCTCTCAATCCAAAACGCGTTTCCTGCAATCAGAAAGGAGCATTCTCCCACTTTTTTACATATGGACTCTCCTTGCTTAGGTAGTCCCATTCTTAACGCAATATCAACCTCTTGCTTCGATACATTCAGATTCCTAGTCGATGTATCTACTTCTATTCTCAGTTCTGGAAAACGGTATTGAAGACTTTTTAGTTGCTCAACGAGCATGCTCTCAGCTAAAAATGGCACCATCGAAATCTTCACCGACTGGTTAAAACGAGCGTCTGGAGAAATTGACTCCGATAATCCATCAACCTCATCTCTCACAATCACAGAGCGCTCATAGAGTAATTCGCCCTCTATTGAGGGCGTAAATCCATCTCCAGTACGATCGAAAAGGTTGATTCGTAACGCGTCTTCAAGCCGATTAATACGCCTTGAAATCGTCGCATGGTTTACATTTAACCTCGCTGCTGCGTCACTGACCTTGCCTGATTCGTAAAGCGCCAGAAAGTACTTTAAATCGTCCCAATTTATCACCGCTAGGCTCTCCTAAAGATCAGGTAAAAATGCAAACCGAATAAAGGCATCTAACTACGCACCCTAACACATAAAAACCTAAACATATGATATTGCAACCCAAACCGGTCTTTCACGAGAAACGCTCTACCGCACACTCAGCCCAAAAGGCAATCCTAACCTCAAGACACTGATGGCGATTGTGGATGCGTTAGGTGACTCATTTGATCAACAACGCCGATAGAAAGCCACCTACACAACAGAGTGAGCGGTGGCTTCACTATTATTAGGCAAGCAGAAATTTATATCCCAGCGAGAACATCAAAAGGCTGAGTGAGGCTGAAATGGTTCTACGTATCAGTTTTGGCCCGTACTTCATCGCCGACGAACTACCAACGTGATTGCCGATCAAATTCATTGCTACCAAAGGCAATGCCAGAAGGTACAGCACGTGGCCTGCAATCATAAAGGCAATAAGAGCACCAATATTGGATGCAAAATTAAATAGCTTGGAAGTTGCAGACGCAGCCACCAGTTCAAATCTGAGTAAATAATGCAGTGCTAATATCAAGAAGCTGCCTGTTCCTGGACCAAAAAAACCATCATAAAACCCAATTACAAACACCGCAGCAGGTACACCAAACAAGAGTACGCCTTTGCTCACAGGCTTTTCCGTTTCTTCACTTAGTTTTCCTTTTGGAAGAAAGGAAAAGATGATCCCTACCGGCAGCATCGCCAAGATAATTTTACCAATCGTCTCTGGGTCAAAATAGAGAATGGCCTCTGCCCCGACATAGGCACCAAGTAAACCAGCGGGTATCCCTGTTGCCACTGCAGTCCAAATTACTTTTTTATTTCGAATGAAATTGCGTATTGCTGCGATAGTACCTAATGTGCTGACAACTTTTTCTTGTCCAAGAGCTAATTGAGGTGGCAGTCCAGCAAGGATAAAAGATGGAACTAAGATTAATCCTCCACCGCCTGCTACTGAGTCAATGAAACCGGCCGCAAAGGCCGATACCATTAATGCTATTAGTATTAAAAGTGTAATGTCGTTACCAAAGAGTTCCATACTGAAAATTCCTGTCGAAGTTATCGATTGTAGACTTTGAAAAGTGCAGACGTATCCATACGACCCAAACCTTGTTGCTGTAGGGATTGATATTCACTATCTACTTTTTCTGTTAACGGAAGATCAATACCCATCTTATTTGCTTCATTAAGGCAAATGCTGAGATCTTTGTGCATCCAGTCAATTGCAAATCCAAAATCGAACTTATCTTGCGACATAGTTACGGTTCTGTTCTCCATTTGCCATGACCCCGCCGCACCATGCCTTAACACATCAACTAACTGGTTTATATTTAGACCTGCTTTTTTTGCCAGAAGGAGGCCTTCGCTTAGCCCTTTCAACACGCCTGCAATACAGATTTGGTTGACCATCTTACTGCGCTGCCCTTGGCCATTTTTTCCCATTAAAGTTGATTGCTTACCATAATTTTTCATCACGGGCTCTACGTGTTCAAAAACAGTTTGCTCACCACCACACATAATTGTAAGAGCTGCGTTTTCAGCTCCAGCCTGCCCACCTGATACTGGAGCATCAATAAACGAAATATTCTTTTCCATACAGACTTTGGCTAATTCTTCTGCAAGCTCTGCAGATGTTGTCGTGTGGTCAACCAAAACAGAACCTGGGACCATACCAGCGAGTACTCCGTCTTCGCCATATACAACACTTCTTACATCTTCATCATTCCCCACGCATAAAAATACAATGTCACAGTTTGTCGCAGCTAACCGAGGAGTTGGCTGATATTCACCGGAAAATTGTTGAGCCCATAGCTTTGCTTTGCTTTCTGTACGATTAAACACTTTGGTCTTGTGCCCTGCTTTTGCAAGATGACCCGCCATTGGAAAACCCATTACACCTAAACCAATAAAAGCGACGTTGTTTGATTTCATATTATTTTCCTTAATCTTTTCCAATATGGTTAAATTCTGGGCTGGCTGGAACGATACGCTCTAACGTACTCATCCCAAACATGCGAGCTAACCAGCGGTCTGTACCATCTGATCTAGATTTAAACCCTTCGCGACTATGTAGAAGCCGTTGATTTTTTATTATCAATAAATCACCTGGTTGATAGACCACGTATTGTTTTAACGACTCATTTTTTAACTGAGCCTCCAGCATAACTAGTGCTGCTGCGGCACTCTCGGTAAGAGGAGTGGTATTTTCCTTGTCATAACGACATAACATCACACCGTCTTCGCTAATTACTAAAATAGGAAGACGGCTCGAACGAGACTGACCGAATGAATCAGGCCGGTTAATACGGAAGTTAGATTGGCATAATTCGTTGACTACACCGCGGCTCAGTTGAGCAATCAACTTATCCAATAGAATAAAATTTGATCGAACCTTGAGATCGGAACGCAATGCCATCAGTGATAAAAATTCAGGACAGCCACTTCGTTCTGTAACGGGCTCACTTGATAATGGTAAATCTGGGTTGTCTACATGATGACCAAAGGTAAAAGTGGAGCCATGAGATGACTTTTCATTTAGAGCATTGAGTGCAGGTACCACATGTCTAAATAAGAATCCTTTATTTTCACTTTGGTATGAGACTGGTTCAACCTTAGCCAATTGATATATCCCAATATGGATTGCGCTAGCTAAAGGAGTTTTTGATGGGGGAACATACCCGTTGTAAGGTGTCGCACATAAATTACTATCAACAGGTAAACCACGGACAATCAGGGCGCATTGATCATCATCTGACTTAAAGTCCTGAATAGCATTGATTACTTCATCATTAAGACTGTGTTTGACTACGTTCCCAAGCCACTCTCTTACGTTAAGCCACTCATTGTCCTCTCGAAACCGTAAATTACTGAATGCTCTTTTTAGCTTATTTGTAGCGTTGTATGATACATGTACTTCTTGAACACTTTGCTTTTTAGGTGTCTCTAACACTTCTTTTTGCATTTCTTAAGCCTGATTTGATGTTGTCATTGCTTTTATTGAGTTATCTCAATTTTGTTTTATATGTAGACTATTGCCGAAAATGACATATGTCAATAGAGTTGGTGTGTTTATTTAAAAGAGTCAAAAACCAAAAGACAGATGTTATAATCGATTGAAAGTGAGGATTGTCCCAAGAGGTAGGGAGAGCGTTTTAGTTGATTTTTGTTTAATTTTTGGTTTTTAAAATGTTAACGATATGTATATGCAAGCATATTTTAATCAAGTATTGTTGGCATAAATTGTTTAATTATCGAACGATCATTTGGTTGGTTGATGGTAGACAAATCTAATTATCAGCAAGTTACAGTTAACAATAAGCTAATTAATTCGCTTTCCATATCCTAGGAGTCCCTTTGTGAATAATAGTAAGTTCATTCGTATAGCTGAAGCTATAGAGCAGAAAATTGAAACAGGTGAGTTCCCGCCAGGCTCAAAGCTACCCACCCATCGTTTACTCGCTGACGAACTTGGAACGACGCCTGCTACCGTTGCAAAAGCTTATAAGTTGCTTAACAACAGAGGGTGTTTGGAGTCATTTGTTGGTCGTGGCACGTTCGTGAGAGCAAACTCGGAACTTGATAAAGCCATACAAGCCCCCGATGAAGAAACACACTTTAACTTCTCAATACTTCAACCTTGCCTAGAGAGAAATGTACCTGCATTGAAGAATGCCTACCGGCAATCCGCGGAGTTACTGACCCCTTCTGAAATTGGATATGTTGAGAGCTCTGGACATAAGGCCCATAGGGCGGCCGGTGTTAAATGGGCGAAACAGTACGGTTTAGAGGGGGCAAACAACGGTAATATGTTACTGACGAATGGGGCGCAGCACGCTTTATCTTTACTCGTTGACACTTTGACTAAGCCAGGTGACACGATTCTAGTCGAACGACTCACCTATCCAGGTATTTTGGCAATCGTAAATATGTCTGACCGTCATGTGATTGGTGTGGACCTTGATGAGTATGGTTTATGCCCACAAGCTTTAGAGGTTGCAATTGAAGCACATCAAGCTGCAATGGTAATAGCAATTCCTAGTCATCAGAACCCAACAGGGATTTCAATGCCAGAATCCCGAAAAAAGGAAATAGCACGAGTTATCAATGATAAGAAAGTTTGGCTGGTTGAAGATGATATTTATTGCTTTTTAGATGATGAGCCAGTTCCTCCAATAGCTAATTTTTCCCCAGATTATACGTTCCACATTTCTGCGTTATCTAAGGCAATTAGCCCTGCGATGCGTTGTGGTTACTTAAAAGCCCCAGACAGTCAGATAACGGCTCTTAATGCAAATATTCGAACTAATATTTGGCTTGCGTCTCCAATTAATTTTATTGCAGCGACATTGTTAATTGAATCTGGTGATGCTTTTCGGTTAGCAGACCAACAAAGGAAAGCTGCACATAAAAGGCAGAAAATGGTAAGGGAGATTTTTACTTCCATTGATTTTACGGCCTCTGGGTACCATATTTGGCTACCATTACCTGCCCATTGGCAGCCGGATCGATTTGCTATGGAGGCAAAAAATCGAGGGGTAATAGTTACCAGTGGTAGTTACTTCTGCGCAAACAATGGAAGTACTCCACATGTCAGATTGTCTCTGATGTCAATCGGGAATGAGGCTCGATTGAGAGATGGCTTGAATCAGCTCCAAAGATTATTGAGTTCTGACATTAATAGTTTTTTTCCAAACTAAAGGGATCAATGCGTTAGGTGGATGATTTGATCAACAACGCCCCCATCAAACTGACTGAGCCCGCGCTGAAAAGTGCGGGCTTTTTGGTATCCGCTGAGTGATGATTTGGGTGCCAAAGAGTAAGGTATGTTTTTTGTTAAATCGAAGCCTTTATCTGTTGCTCTAATGTAAAGGATGACGTATCTAGTGGAAAACTATGAGAGATTAATTCAAAAAACCACGAATGCCTTCACTTTTGCCCAAAACGGTTGGTACATTTAGACACCCCCAAATCTAGATATGAAGCCACATAGGGCGAAAAGATAATGCCAACTCATTACATTTTATCGAAGAGGATTTATGAGTAAATCTGACAAATACCTTTCATTAATCACATTCTTATTTATCACTCTCGCTATATCACTGACTAGTGGCTATCAATACATTGGTGATTTTGTAGAGAAAGGATTAAGCGCACTAAGCATGTTCATCGGCTACTTTGTCCTTATCGCATTGTTTTCCATTTATAAAGACGTATCTTTGTTTACTAAAAAACAGCTGATGTCCATTGCGTTTCTATCAGTATTCATCACACTCGCGTCTTATATCTATCCATATTTTAAATACTCAGAGCAAAATCCAAGCGACCTAATGTCAACTTTTATCTATGACATTGTAATAAACGTGATTATTTTCACTCTTCTCTTTAAGGAATCAAAGCGTGAACGAAGTTCCACTCGAATATAGCTAAAATCGTCGCCAAGCTGTGACTAAAAAACAATTACACAAATAGCCCAAAAATCTTTTCATATCACTTCACCAAATCAATATTTAAACACGGCCTTTCGGCCACCTGAACACTTCTTAAATCGCCTTTAAGTGCTTTAAAGAGCTTATTTTCTACTTTTCTTTTTTCCATTGCTCGCTCTAAAGTATTAAAATATAGCTTTGATGGCGTTTCAAATTCAGGATTAATTCTTCTTAGTTCTGAAAAGCATTTATTTAAGGATATTAAGTTAGAGAGTTTCTCACTCGCAAAATCCTGAGTGATGATTATGTCCTCATCTAAGCTGATCTTTATCAGTGACTTCCACTCTTGGCTGGCAGATATAGCAACTTTAATCAAGTCATCATCAACATAGGTATCACTAATTGCTCGCTCATAGTCATCCCTAACACCATTATTATCTAAATCAACCCCTTCAATGGTATTGTCACCTGGCGTTGGATCTGGTTCTAGCTTCACATCAACTAAATGCTGCCAAGATGATGCACTAGCAAAAACAAAAGCCAGCAATACAATTAATTTTAGCCCTCTCACCTTATCCTCAATTTCGCACTAAGAAATTATTCGATCTAGGACTTACAATGCATGATTAGGTATAAGATCAAAATCTTAATCACTCGCTTTTAGAGTGACAAAACCTAAAAATAGAAACATTACATTTATCAGTTGCATATTTTTACGATCAACATATAAATTAACACTCTATAAAAGTGACACATGGACATAAATTAAAAACCCAAGTAGCCATAGAAGTCGCGCTAAGTTACTAATAAATAAATTGATTACGTTCACGTCTAACGATGCGAGTCAGATCGCTGATGATAGAGTTGAATGCGCTGTATCTCTATCTCTGTGTGTACCTTAAATACGATAGATTCACTTGCCAAAGGCGTAGCTTCAAAGCTACATTTAGGCGTGGAAAAGTCGATAAAAGAGACGACAGTTTTTAGTGAGTGGCTACGAGGATTACAGGATCTCAAAGCCAGAACAGTTGTATCCTGACGGTTTGGGAGTCATTGATTTTGAGGAGTACAACTATGGTTGTCGCTACTGAAGTAACTTTACACGCTTTTGACCCAGCGGAGTTCTTGGACAATCAAGAAGCACTTCAAGCTTACTTAGACGAAGCGGTGCAAACGGGCGATCCCGCATTTATCGCCGATGCTCTGGTGTAATCGCTCGCACCAAAGGAATGGCAGATATCGCCAAGCAAACCGGTCTTTCACGAGAAACGCTCTACCGCACATTCAGCCAAAAAGGCAACCCCTCAAGGCACTGATCGCGATTGTGAATGCGTTAGGGATGGAGTTGAGGCTTTATTCCTGGAAAGCAGGTAACAAACTTGTAATGGTTTATAAACCCTAAGAAAATGACGTGATATCTGTTTCCATCGCTCTTACCTCACGATTAATAATCGACCAGAACGCACTTTTAAGATCTTGATCTGTAAGTTTCACCTTATGAGGTCTAGTTCCTCTATCATAAGCTACAACCTCTCTCATGCTTTTATAATTATATTCATCGAAATTGGGAAAGTAACTGCTCTCCCACTTTTCATGTTTTATAACATGAATAGCACGAGTAAGCTTTTTCACCCCCTTATATTCAACTCGATGTCTAGCGCAAAGATTTTTTATCATATTATCCATTTCAAAGAGCATAGGCATATCATTCATTTCTGAAAAGAAAAAAAGCCAACCTTTTCTCTTTCCATTAGATATACACCCTGTGATTCTTAGGTTTAATTTCCAAAAAAGTAGAGCCTTAGATTTTTTCTTTCCAGCATTTGCGTACAGAGTAAAAATAGAGGCAATCGAATCTTGAAATCTTTTTCTGCTAGAAGCCCTAACAGAAATATTAGTTTTCTCTTTTTTATTAACTTCCTTTGTTTTTACATCACAATTATATAGATATCCTAGATAAGAAAACTCATTAAGAATACTTTTAACTTCAGTTTTACCATCAGAATTATTTTTTTCATGAATAGATAAGTTTATGCTTTCCACTTTATCTTTGAACTCCTTGTATATATCTTCAGAACTGGAGCTACTACAAAATATTAGAACGTCATCGACATATCTCTTGTAGAAAAAAGGCCTRCCTTTAAAGCTTTCGTCTAGTTCTAAAAAGTATATTTCAGCAAGAATGTTTGATATCGACAACCCTTGGGGAATGCCACATTCATTTAAAGATTTCTTTTTAAAACCATTTTTTACTGCACTTTCTATTAAAGTTATTGCCTCTTTTTCAATACCTAGTTCTTTTAACTTTTTCACAAGAATGGAATGGTCAATACTAGGATAGAAATCCTTTATATCTATTTTAATAACAGTCTCATAATTTTCAGAGTTAATGGCTGATTTTACCTCTCTAGTTACCTGCTGCGGAACTTTCATACTCAACCTGTCAGATAATCTACTATGAAGGTAACCCTGAAGCGCCTTAAGAGTAATTCTATCTCTTAGCGTAGGTATTGCAATCTGCCTAGGAAGTTTATTTGCTCCTTTTAATATAAGCTTCTCTTTATACCTAGTGAATTTATACTCTTCAAAATAGACTTTGCTTACAATCCTTGATAGTTCTTCATTCTGATTTCTAGAAAAATGCTTGGGTAAAATATTATCTACCCCTGTGACCTTTGTTTGGCTAAAGCTATCAATATATATACGTCTTAGGTTTTCTAAAGTGAAAGTATTAGATATAGATTGGCTAGTCATAATAGTTCATAAAAAAAATGAGGTTTAAAACAGGAAAAACAAAAAGGAAAACAGGAAGAAAAAAGTCCCAAAATATAAGAAAATAGTATATAAAAAAGTCTTTCCCACATGGTATTATGGTAAGGCTTGATTTTTCTACAGAATTCTGATAAACATCAACTTTTGCTCTCAAAAAGTCCAGTGAAGTATGATTTTCACAAGAGTCCAATACTTTCGTATAATTTTTAAAATTTTCATCATCCATCCTTTCACTTTTAGATTTCTTTTTTGAATTCAAGATCATATATATTCGTTGCAACTCAATATATCCAGCTTTAAAATTATTAGCTCTTTCTCTAAAACGTCCTAAGGAGCTGAATAACGAGAAGCCAAAAACAAAAACTGAGAAGCAGACAAAAACCTTAGATATTATCTCAGGTTGCTTTTCACCAATAAATATTATGGAAGAGGCGACTCCCCAAAGGGAGTACCAGAACATAAAAAAATCTGAATATCGGGCATGTTTAAGTAGACGCTCTTCTGCTTTTATCCAACATTTCCTTGTCCACCAAACATTATCTTTATTCATTTACTCCTCCTAAAAGAGCTCCGCTGGGAAAACTTTGAGACCGTTAACGCCTCTAAGTCTTTACTTGAGGCTACTGTCACCTTCATGACAGTAAGCGATAGAATCGCCTCTTGATTAGAGCCACCTCCACTCTATCTAAGGGAGGCTTATTCAGTCACACACCAGCGGAGCTAGAATAAATACTAGCAGCTGTAAAAAGTCCATACAATTGAAAAAGTAAACGTGAGTGACTATGGATTTTTTAAACAAACGTAAATCAATAAATACAGTGGAAGTTCATATCCTCCCCCCTAATCCTTCCTATGCTGACTCTCCACTTCTTCGGCGAGCATGCCGTAGATCACGATCAGGTTATAACTGACCATGCCGAGGACTTGGCCGTTTTCAATAACGGGCGCGCGGCTGATGCCGAAGCGTTCGAATAAACGGGCGCAGTATTTCACGTTCATATTGGGAGAGACGCCAAGCGCGGGTTTGGTCATAATTTCATAAACGTTGACCCGTGATGGCGCGCGGTTTTTGGCGAGCACTTTTTTGGCAATGTCGTTCATTAACACAATGCCGAATTCGTCATGCTCATCGCGTTTATTGACGATAATCGCTTTCACTTCTTGTTCGCGTGCAATGCGGATCGCTTCTTCGACCGTGGTGAGCCCATCAATACACACGGCATGGGCATGCATCACATCTCTTACCGTTTTATGTTGTTTCATAACTCGTCCTTCACCACTTCGGTTAATTCTCGCATTTGGTGGGCTACGCCCACGGCATCTTCCACATCTATTTGCACCGCAATACCACTGCCGGAGGTGGCATCAAACTCGCCCACGTCATTAATGGTTTCGAGAATAGCGCGTGATAAGTGCTCTTCCACCAAGAAGATAGCCACGTCTCGCTGTACATCCAGCGTCAGCCCTAAAAAGGTTTTCTTTTTCACCAAGCCTTCGCCACGCGCGTTGTTAATAATGGTCGCGCCGGTAGCGCCGGCTTGTCTGGCGGCATCGAGCACCGCATCGGTTTTAGCGTCTTCAATAAACGCCATGATTAATTTGAACCGCATAGGCTCTCCTTACGATGAACGCTGTGCGTGCTTTTTCTGTAAATAGGCTGTGATTTGGGCATAGCCCATCACGGTGATCATCGGAAACAAACTGGCAAACGCAATTAAGCCAAACCCATCGAGCATCGGGTTTCTTCCCGGTACGGTAGAGGCTAGCCCTAATCCCAGCGCCGTTACCAAGGGCACGGTGACGGTTGAGGTGGTCACCCCTCCAGAATCATAGGCCAAGGGCACGATAAACGGCGGGGCAAAATAGGTTTGGATCACCACCACCACATAGCCGGTGATGATGTAGTAATGGAGCGGGTCGCCCACCACAATGCGATAGCACCCCAAGGCAATTCCCATTGCCACGCCAAGCGCCACCGAGGCCCGTAAGCCGTTCACTCGAATCGCTCCRCCCGAAACCTTGGCCGCTTTGATCGCCACCGCGATCAATGAGGGTTCGGCCACCGTGGTGCTAAAACCAATTGCGGCACCAAATAGGTATACCCAGTAATAGGCCTGCCAATTAATCTCGCCGCCTGCTTTGAGTGCGTCGCCAACAAAATCAGTGGCAGTAAGCTGCTCGGCCATCGAAGCCCCAAGCGGGAATAGCGCCAGCTCCAGCCCCATTAAAAATAGGCTCAAGCCCAAAATGACATAGAAAAAACCAAACAAGATCCGTTTGGGGTTGTTGAGCGCTTTGCGCAGCACAAAGAGTTGAAAGCCAAAGATGATCGCGATAATCGGGATCACATCGCGCACGGTGGAGAAAAAGGTGTCGATAAACAGGCGCAGACCATCCATCACGCCACCACCATGCCGTAAGCCATCACAAAGATCATCGGTGATAGCGAGGCGAACGCAATCAAACCAAAGCCATCCACCATCGGGTTACGCCCTTTAATCACGGTTGCCAACCCCACGCCGAGCGCGGTCACCAATGGCACTGTAATCGTGGAGGTGGTTACCCCACCCGAGTCATAAGCAATGCCGATAATGCTGGGCGGTGCCACCATAGTCATCGCCACCACCAGCAAGTAGCCGCCGATAATTAAGCGGTGGATCGGCCAACCTTTCATAATCCGCACTACGCCAAGCACAATCGCAAAGCCGACAGAAAGCGCCACGGTTAGCCGCAGCCCATTGGCGTAGCTGTCTTTGGCTGCCTCTGTGGTGTTTATCATCCCGCCATTGGCGGCCACATCAGCCGCTTCCGCCGCCACCGCGGTGAGTGCAGGTTCCGCAATCGTGGTGCCAAAGCCAAGTAGGAAGGCAAACGCAATTAACCACCCTAAACTGCCTTTGTGGGCCAGCGAATGCGCCATCGATTCGCCAATCGGGAACAGCCCCATGTCTAAGCCGTACACAAATAAGGTCAGCCCAACGACCACGAGCACTAGCCCAATGGTGATGGATAACCAATTGGGCAATGGCTGGTTAAGGACAACCACTTGAAAGAAACCAATCACTAAAATGATGGRTAAGAGATCGCGAAAACTGCCAAGTAGTGATTTGAACAACGCCTGCATGTGGGTGACATGACTCCCTGCGTAACGAACATCGACCTTGAAAAGGCACAGTGTTTATATGCCTATTTATGTTAGCACTCCCAATGTGCGGTGCGAGTGACAAAGCAGAAAACTGCGCGATCAAACCAATTTTCGCTGCCACACGTAACAGGATACAAAGCAACCACTTGCGCTTAGTGGAAAAGCCCCTTAGCGTTAACAGCAGAGATTTCGTCACCCTTTTAGGACTCTAGGCATGAATATTTTAATCACAGGTGGCACGGGCCTGATTGGCAAAGCCTTGGTCGCCAAGCTGCAGCCGCAACATCAACTCACCGTGCTCTCGCGCGACAAAGAAAAGGTGACAAAGATATTCGGGGACTCGGTCGCCGCGATAGAGCGTCTTGACGACCTTCCCCACCTGAATGATTTTGATGCTGTGATTAACCTTGCCGGTGAGCCAATTGCCGATAAGCGTTGGAGCGAGCAGCAAAAAGGGATCATTTGTACCAGCCGTTGGGGGCTAACAGAAAAGCTGGTGGAGAAAATCCATGCCAGCAGCACGCCGCCCCATACTTTTATTAGCGGCTCGGCAGTGGGGTACTACGGCGATCAGCAAGACCATCCATTCGATGAAACCTTGGTGGTCCATGCCGATGATTTTGCTCAGCATGTGTGTCATCAGTGGGAAAAAATTGCCTTAAAAGGCGCCTCGCAACATACGCGAGTCTGTCTGCTGCGTACCGGTGTGGTGTTAAGCGCTGAAGGCGGCGCACTAAAACGGATGATGTTGCCCTACCAACTTGGCCTTGGTGGCCCGATAGGAAAAGGCCAGCAATACATGCCGTGGATCCATATTGATGATATGGTCGCAGCAATCATTCATTTGCTCGACTCGCCTGCGTTGCAAGGGCCGTTTAACTGCACCGCGCCAGAGCCGGTCACCAATAAACGCTTTAGTCAGGCGCTAGCCAGCGCCTTAAAACGCCCGCACCTTTTCTTTGTGCCTACCGTGGCGATTAAGGCCATGATGGGGGAAGCCTCGCACTTGCTGCTCGATAGCCAGCGCGCCCTGCCCCATGCTCTTGAAGATTCAGGGTTTAAGTTCCAACACCCCAAAGTAGAAGAAGCGATGGCGTCACTATTTTAATCGCCCATTCGCTTTTCGCCTAAGCGTGTTGCTGGTTAGATTTTTCGGGCGTTCTCCACAACAAAGCGGGTATCAAAAAAATTGATACCCGCTTTTTGCATATGAAAGGCGAACGCTTATCCGCCGCCCCGTATTAACGCCGCTGCGGATCAATCAGTTTGCGCAGCATCGAGGCGACCGTGACAAACACCAGCGCGACGGCCACAACAGGCAACACCGCCCAAAGCTCAGGGTGCAAGCGTACCTCCATTTCAAAGCCCCATTTCAGCAGGCCGACCATCGCCGCTTCTGCGCCCAGCACCGCCATCAGGCCCGATACAAAGGCCATCACGCCGTACTCGCTCCATAAGGTGCGCTGAATACGGGTACGGCTCGCGCCCAAGGTGCGATAGAGGTTTATCTCCTGCTGACGCTCGCTCAGGCTGATACGCAGCAAGGTGAGCAGCAATAATAAGCCGCTGATCACCGCCAGCCCAGCCAACACCGAGAGCGACAAGCCAATTTGACGCAAAATCGATTGAATGCGACTGCTCATGGTGCGCAAATCAAGCAGCGTAACGGTCGGGTACTCCCGCGCCAAGCGATTGAGCAAAGGCGTTTGCGATTCATCGAGCCTGAAGCTCACTAGCCAGTTAGCCGGTTTATTGGCAAGCGTCTCGCGGTCGAAAATAAAGTAGAAGTTAGGCCGCATATTGCGCCACTCGACTTCACGAATCGAGTTCACCGTGGCAGTAAAGTCTTGGCCGGTCACGCTAAAGGTCAGACTGTCACCAATCTCAATCCCCAAGCGCTCGGCAATGTCTGCCTCCACCGACACGCCATTCTCGGTTGGCCAGTCTCCGGCAATCACCTCATTGTGCGACGGCAAACTGTCTCGCCAAGTAAAATTAAGCTCGCGACGTAGTGCTTCATCCACTTCATCGCGCTCAACTTCATCGGTTGGGATCTGGTAACGCTCACCGTTTTTGCCCACCAGCCGGCCACGCACTATGGGATAGGCATCAGAGCGCATCAAGCTGGCGTCATCGAGTTCACCCACATAGTTTTGCTGCTCGCTCGGAGCAATATTCAGCGCAAACACATTGGGCGCATCGGGCGGCAGCATCCGTCCCCAATCAGCGAGCAAATCGGTACGCAGCAGCCAGATGATCGCCAAGAGCATAAAGGAGATCGCCAGCGCCCCTAATTGCACGCTGCTAGCCAGTTTATTGCGGGTAATTCGGCTAAGGGCCAATTTCACCGAGGGGGCGCGCACCCGTGATTTCACCAACCGGAGCAAGCCTAACCCTGCCAGCGCCAGCAAGACGATCATCACTGCCATCGCCCCCAGCACCGTCCATAGCAAGGTGTTATCAAACGCCCACAGTGCAAGCGCTCCCACTGGTATCGCGATTAAGATCGCCGCAGTGCCGCGACGTTGACGCCCACGGGCAGCCTGCGATTGCACCGCGGCCAACGCAGGCGCATCCAGCAATTTAAGCAGCGGCACGCCCAAGGCAGGCAGCGCCACCAAAAGCGCGACACCGGGCGCAAGCACCCAAGGCACCCAGCCATAGCTTGGCAGCGGTGAAGGCAGCACATCGGTCAGCGGCAAGCGCAATAACACTTCAAGCGTGTACCCCGCAGCCAAGCCCACGGCGGTGGCAAGGACAAACAATAAGGTTAACTGCCGAGCCAACCAGCGTCGCACCCATTGTTGGCTGGCGCCGAGGCTTTTTAGCATCGCCACCAAATCCGCGCGGCTTTTGGCGTAGTGCTGACAAGTTAAGGTTAACGTCGCCGCGGCCATCACAATCACCAGTACCACGGTTAACGACAAGTACTGACGGCTGCGATCCAGCATATCGCCGGTGCGATCAGAGGTGTTTTCATCCACCCAGCGCTCACCATCTTGCAGCGTGTAGCTGGCTTTAGCCGCGCTTAGGCTGGGCTCGTCACCGGTTAAAAAGTAGCGATAACGCACCCGACTGCCTTCGCGTACCACGCCAGCGGCAGGCACATCGGCTCGATGCATCATCACCGCAGGCATTTGGCTAAAGGGGTTAAACGAGAGTTCCGGCTCCGCGGCCAAGGTACCGCTCACCGTTAAATCGAGGTTACCAATCGATACGGTGTCGCCCGCTTTCACATCCAGCAAGCTAAACACCCGCTCAGACAGCCATAGCTCACCGGGTTGAATGCGTCGGTCACCACCAATGGYTTGGCCGTTTTGCTCCAGCACCAAATCACCGCGCAGCGGGTAAAGGCTATCCACCGCTTTCACGCTCACAAGCTGCATCTTTTGCTCGCTGAATGCCATGGTACCAAAGCGGGTTTGGGCAGACACTGTGGCGCCAGCTTGTTTAAACGCCTCAATTTGCTCGGTGTTAAGCGGCTGACGGGTGCGCAGCACGGTATCGGCGGCAATCAGATTACGCCCTTGCTGGGTGAGCACGTTTTCAATGCGATCGGCCAATGCTGATAGCGCAAACACACAGGTGATAATCAGTGCCAACGCCACCGCCACGGGCCAAATTTGCCCGTGTAACAGTTCGCGCCATGCCCAGCGATTGAGTAGTCCGTTGTTACTCGCCATTCACTCGCTCCTGTAGCTTGCCGCTGTCCATCATCAAGGTACGCTGACAACGCTTTGCCAGCGCCGGATCGTGGGTAACCAACACCAAGGTGGTGCCATGCTTTTCGTTCAGTTCAAACAATAAATCAATGATGGTCGCCGCGGTTTTTTGGTCAAGGTTGCCGGTCGGCTCATCGGCAAACAGCACCTGTGGGCGGATAATAAAGGCACGCGCCAAGGCCACCCGTTGTTGCTCCCCGCCAGAGAGTTGCGACGGCAAATGGCTTTCGCGCCCTTGCAAACCCACCGAGGCCAGCAGTTGCTTGGCGCGGGTTTCGTCTTCTTCCTCACCGCGAATGGTGAGCGGCAGCATCACGTTCTCAAGCGCGTTCAGTGACGGCACCAGTAAAAAACTTTGGAACACAAACCCCACCGATTCGGCCCGCAGTGCGGCGCGCGCATCTTCATCTAAGGTAGAAAGCTTGTGGCCGAGCAGATCGACCTCGCCTTCACTGGGCGTATCTAATCCTGCAAGCAAGGTCATTAAGGTGGATTTTCCTGCGCCGGACACGCCCATTAATGCAATCGACTCGCCTGCCTCGATTTGTAGCGAGACATCCTGCAGAATGGTAAGCGGCTGTTCGCGTGTCACGACATGTTTTGCAATTTTTTCGGCTCGAATAACAGGAGAGGCCATGTTACGCATCCTTACTTTGTTGTGTTTTTTGTGGGTGAGCAGTGCCAGTGCACAAACGCTCCTTGTCCTTGGTGACAGCTTAAGCGCTGGCTACCAAATGGCGGCTGAACAAGCCTGGCCTGCTAAGCTGCCGCGCGCACTCAACGACCATGATGTCGAGATTGAGGTGATCAACGCCAGCATTTCCGGCGATACCACCGCCAATGGCCTGCAGCGTCTGCCTCAATTATTAGAACGCCACCAGCCCGAATGGGTGCTGATTGAGCTCGGCGGCAACGATGGCCTACGCGGGTGGTCGTTTAACCGTATACGAGACAACCTTGAACAATTGATCACCCAAACTCGTGCGGCCGATGCCACGCCTTTATTGGTACAAATCCAAATTCCGCCAAATTATGGCCAGCGCTATGCACAAGGATTTGCTGATATTTATCCTACACTGGCAGAGCAAACACAAACCCCCTTGCTGCCCTTTTTTATGGAGACTGTGATCCAAAAGCCTGAATGGATGCGTGATGATGGCATTCACCCGATGCCGGAAGCACAACCTTGGATTGCCGATTTTATGGCGGAAAAGCTCGCGCCTTATTTGTCCGACGCGCCACAATCATGAGTGAGGATGTCATGGAAACGGCTTCGCCATTAAACAACGCCATTTTCATCACCGGCTGCTCCACCGGCATCGGCTATGCCTGCGCCAAAGCTTTGCATGAGCAAGGGCACACGGTGATCGCCAGTTGCCGAAAGCCTGACGATGTCAGCCGTTTACAGCAAGAAGGCTTAACCTGTATTCAGTTGGATGTGTCAGACACGGCCAGTATCAACCAAGCGGTCGACACAATCGCGCAAATGACAGGTGGCAAACTCTTTGCGCTATTTAACAACGGCGCTTACGGCCAACCGGGCGCGCTGGAGGATTTGCCCACCGATGCCTTACGCGCCCAGTTTGAGACCAATGTGTTTGGCTGGCACCATTTAACCCAAGCCTTGTTGCCGATGCTGCTTAATTACGGCGAAGGACGCATTGTGCAAAATAGCTCGGTGCTGGGCATCGTGGCATTGAAATATCGCGGCGCCTATAACGCCAGCAAGTTTGCTCTCGAAGGCTGGACCGATACCCTGCGTTTAGAGCTGAGCGATACGCCCATTAAGGTGAGCTTAATTGAGCCTGGTCCAATTGAAACCGCGTTTCGTGCCAATGCGCTTAGTGCCTTTAAACACTGGGTCGACCCCGATAAAAGTCGCCACCAGCACGCATATCAAAGCCAAATCGACCGTCTTGCTGCAGATGAAGGCGGCAACAAATATACCCTGCCCGCCGACGCGCTCGTTGCACCACTGACGCATGCGCTGTTCTCGCCGCGTCCCAAGGTGCGTTATCGCGTGACACAACCGACAGTGTGGATGGCAATACTCAAACGGCTCCTTCCCAGCCGTTGGCTCGATCGGGTCTTGCTCAAAGGCAGTTAATGCAATGGGAAGATGATCGCAAAAAAACGTGTTTGATGTCGCAATTGTCACATCAATGTCATAGATCGCGATTAATCTAGCTTGCATGAGTGGAAGCGGCCACTTGCTGACRCGCTTTCCTTCATTGGCAGCCAAGCTGCCAAGCCAATAACACCGACAATAATAAACAACAGGAGCCGGCTGATGACCTTGCATCAATTGAACTGGCTCTGCTTGAGCGTCGCTTTGTGCGTGGTGCTCGTGTTGTAACCCGCACTCGTCATCTTTGATGGACTCGCTTGCAGACCGACGAAATAGGCCACCCTAGGGTGGCTTTTTCGTATCTCAGCTGCTTGAATTTCGACGCATTTGCCCCCACCCTTATTGCAAACACACTTCGTCGGGATCCATGATGCACGCAAACTATATCGTTGAATTAACCGAACATAATTTTCAGCAAATTCTTGAGTCTTCTTCACGCACGCCGGTGCTGGTGTATTTTTGGGCAAACATGATGCCCGAAAGCGTTGAGCTGAAAACGGTTGTCGAGCAGGTGGCTCACGATAGCCACGGCACCTTTACGCTCGCCACGATCGACTGTGAAGCGCAGCAGCTGATTGCCGCCCAGTTTGGCGTCCGCGCACTGCCAACGCTGGCTCTGTTTAAAGATGGTCAGCCGGTGGATGGCCTTGCCGGCCCGCAAAATGAAGAGACGGTGCGCGAAATGCTAAATAAGCACCTGCCAAGCCCAGAAGATCAAGCGTTTGACCAAGCGCGTCAATTGATGGCGGAAGGCAATTACACCGATGCCTTGGTGATCCTAAAACCCCTTGAAAGCAGCCACGGTGAGAAGGGAGACTTTAAACTGGCGCTGGCCGAATGTCTGGTCGAGACCCAGCAGTTTGATGCAGCGCAAGCCGTGCTCGATACGGTGTTGATGCAAGATCAAGACGCGACCTACAAAGGGCTGATCGCGAAAATTGAATTGCACAATCAAGCGGCTGACGCGCCAGAGATCCGTAACTTGCAAGATGCACTGGCCGAGAACCCAGATAATGCAGATATCGCCTATGAGCTTGCGGTGCAACTTAACCAAATCAATCGTAGCGAAGACGCACTTGAGCTACTGATGAACATTCTCCGTCGCGATATGAATCACGCCGATGGAGAGGCCAAGAAAACCTTGATGGATATTCTGGCCGCATTGGGTCAAGGCAACGAAATTGCCTCACGTTATCGCCGTCAACTGTACTCGCTACTGTACTAATTGGTCACTCACGCTTGGCAGCTATTTCGCCGACGCTTTGCAGCACTGACTTTCGGTAAAATCAATGCTGCCTAGCTCACTGTCTCCGCGCAGGGCTTCGATGATCGGGCACTGCGCGTCACCATCACCGGGACACGCTTGGGTAAGCGCTTGAAGGGTGGTTTTCATCGCCGCCAGCTCGGCAATTTTTTCATCGATCTCCATCAATTTACTCTCGGCGCGTGCTTTCACATCGGCACTGCGTAAAGAAGGATCGCGCGATAACGCTAACAAATCCGCACTTTCTTCCAAGGTAAACCCCACCAATCGCGCCCGACGGATCATTTGCAACTCGCTCACGTGCTGCGCGCGATAATCACGATACCCATTGTCGGCGCGGTGTGGCGGCGTGATCAGCCCTTTCTGCTCGTAAAAGCGGATGGTTTTGGTGGTTAAACCGGTTTTTTCGGCGACTTGCTGAATTTTCATTCTCGCTCCTTGACCTTCCAGTAGCTATAAGGTTTATGGTTCAGTTTACTCGATGTTGCGACGTTTCCCCAACACGTGCGCTGTGTTGTGATCATTAAGGAGCGGAAATGACAACCATAGATACCACCATGACTTATTACACCTTGCCTCTCGACGGGCTGAGCTGCAACGGGTGTGTGAAAAAAGTGACCCAAGCAGTGGCAACGGTCGATAACGTCCGCATAGAAAAGGCGGATACACAAGCTATCTCGCTGGAAGTGCTCGGAGATAACCCTGAAGCGACGCTTAAACAGATCGTCGATGCGATCGAGGCACTGGGATATCAAGCCGGCTTTCGTCATGCTTTGGTATTAAGTGGGCTAAACTGTGGGCGCTGTGTCGCCAAAGTCGAAGCGGCATTGGATGCCCTACCCACCGTGTTTTCGCACTCGGTAACTAAAACTCATGCAGATATTCATACCAGCTTGAGCTTGGACTCCATCATCCAAACCATTGATAACCTTGGCTATCAAGTCGGTTATCAGCATGAATTGGCATTGTCGGGGTTAAGCTGCGGTCACTGCGTGGCAAAAGTGGAGCGTGCGCTCGATGAAAACGATGCCGTTTTTGACTATCAAGTCAGCAAAGACGCGGCGACCGTACGCACCACACTCAGCGCCGAGACGCTGATTGAAACGATCGTAGCGTTGGGCTTTGGGGCCACACTCATCGATCCCAGCCAAGCAACGCCCTCATCAACCGAGCCACATCAATCGCAAACCGAAACCGCCGAGGTTGAGCAACAGGCCGAAACCAAGACGCGCACTGAGCCTTCATCCAGCCACTCACGCATGCAATTTGTGTTATCCGGCATGACATGCGCAAGCTGTGTCAAAAGTGTTGAAACTGCTATCAGCAGTGTGGATGGTGTGGCCAATGTTAGCGTGAACCTTGCTGAGCGCAGTGCCATTGTCRAAGGCAATGCGACGGCAGCGGCGATTATTCAAGCAGTAGAAAACGCAGGCTATGGCGCCGAGAAGGTAGAAGATGATAATGACCGCCGTGAACGCCAACAGGCTCAACAAGCCTCTGAGCTGAAAAGCTTTAAACGCAGCACCCTGGCTGGGTTAGGGCTTGGCGCACCGCTGATGGCTTGGGGGGTATTGGGTGGCAGTATGACCATTCAATCGACTCAAGATCAGTGGGCGTGGGGCGTGATTGCCGTGCTGACCCTGATCTTACTTGCAACCGGTGGTCGCCACTTCTTCGCGAATGCGTGGCAAGCGTTGATGCACAAACGCGCCACCATGGATACCTTGGTTGCGCTCGGCACGGGGGCGGCATGGCTGTACTCAACCGCCGTCGTCGTGGCACCGGCATTATTCCCTGAACAAGCACGCCATGTGTATTTTGAAGCCTCGGCAATGATCATTGGTTTGATTAGCTTGGGCCATGCGATTGAAGCGCGCGCACGTGCCAATACCTCCAAAGCGCTAGACCAGCTGCTTGATTTGCAACCGCCCACTGCCCTAGTGATTGAAAATGGCCAAGAAACCGAGCGCCCATTAAGTGATGTGGAAAAAGGCATGACTCTGCGCGTGAAGCCGGGTGCCAAAGTCCCTGTGGATGGTGAAGTGGTTGATGGCAGCAGCTATATCGATGAATCCATGCTAACTGGTGAACCTGTGCCGGTGCATAAGCAAGCGGGCGATACCTTGCATGCAGGAACCGTAAACCAACAAGGGGGCTTAACCTTTAAAGCCACCGGCGTGGGCAGCGACACCATGCTGGCACGGATTATCGATTTGGTGCGTGAAGCCCAAAGCAGCAAGCCTGAACTAGCCAAGTTAGCGGATCGCATCTCCTCTGTGTTTGTGCCTGTGGTCGTGTGCATCGCGTTACTTACCGCTGCTATTTGGTATCTTGTCGGCCCTGAGCCTTCAGTGAGTTATATGCTAGTGACAGCGACCACGGTGTTAATTATTGCTTGCCCGTGTGCGCTTGGGCTGGCGACACCGCTATCGGTCACCGCTGCGGTGGGACGCGCGGCTGAAATCGGGGTGTTAATCCGTGATGCGGACGCACTACAAACGGCCGCCAAGCTGCATACTCTGGTGTTTGATAAAACCGGTACGCTGACACGCGGCCAGCCTGAGGTAACGCATATTAATACCCTTCATGGCGAACAAGATCG
Source organism: Salinivibrio sp. PR919 (assembly GCF_001995355.1). Taxonomy (NCBI): domain Bacteria; kingdom Pseudomonadati; phylum Pseudomonadota; class Gammaproteobacteria; order Vibrionales; family Vibrionaceae; genus Salinivibrio; species Salinivibrio sp. PR919. The sequence continues at coordinate 29,304 of NZ_MUFL01000019.1, forward strand.
CCTCATGGCTATCGCGGCGTCCATGGAACAACATTCCGAGCACCCCTTGGCACGCGCGATTGTGGACTATGCCAAAGCTCAAGCTCTCTCATTGCCCGAATCAAGCGACTTTAACAGTGAAWCCGGTAAAGGGATCCAAGCCAAAATTGACGGTGAGCGTTACTACATCGGCAACCAAGCGTGGATGCGTGCGCAAGGCATGGATACCCGCCCCCATCAACACGATATTGATGCCATGACCCAACGCGGTGAGACCGCCATTTATCTTGCCAATGAACAGGCAGTGCTGGCGCTTATCGGGATCAGCGATCCGATCCGGGACGATGCGATTGATGCCGTCGCGCGACTGCAACAACAAGGGCTCGAAGTCATCATGCTATCAGGCGATCACCCCGATACTGCCAATGCAATCGGTCGCCAATTAGGCATTGATCATGTGATTGCTGGTGTGCTTCCGGATGGTAAGTCCGAGCAAATTCAAGCGCTGCAACAGCAAGGTAAGCGTGTGGCAATGGTGGGCGATGGTATTAACGACGCCCCCGCTCTTGCTCAGGCAGATGTGGGGGTCGCGATGGGCGGCGGCAGTGATATTGCGATTGAAAGTGCGCAAATTACGTTAATGCATCAACACCTGGGTGCGCTTGCCAACGCGATTGCTTTATCTCAAGCCGCCGTGCGCAATATGAAGCAAAACCTATTTGGCGCCTTTGTTTACAACACGCTGGGGATCCCGGTGGCGGCCGGTATTCTTTATCCCTTTACCGGCATGTTACTCAGCCCCGTGATTGCCGGCGGCGCAATGGCATTGTCTTCGATCACTGTGGTGACCAACGCCAATCGACTACGTTTTTTCAAAATAAAATCAGACAAGAAGTAACAAGGAGTGATAATGAAGCATTTACAACTACTGGTAGCAACCGTAGGCCTGATGAGTGCCTCAGCGATGGCCGCAAGCGGTGTGGTGTATAAATCGCCCAGCTGTGGCTGTTGCGACGATTGGGTTGAGCACATGGAGCAAGCCGGCTTTGAGCTGGAGGTTAAACCGCACAACAATATGGCGGCCGTCAAACAAGAGATGGGTGTGCCTGCCGACATGCAATCATGTCACACTGCACGCATCAACGGCTACGTGATTGAGGGCCATGTCCCCGCGCAAGAAGTGGAAAAGCTCCTTGCCACCCATACAGGCTATGAAGGTCTCGCTGTTGCCGGCATGCCGATCGGCTCGCCGGGTATGGAATATGGCGATCGTCACCAGCCCTACACAGTGATGGCATTTGACGAAACAGGTCATACTAAGGCTTTCCAGCACTATCCTAAGCCTTAAGCACTCACCTGCAATAAAACGAAAAAACCCCAGCCAAAAGGCTGGGGTTTCTTGTTGGTCGGTGAAGAGGGATTCGAACCCCCGACCCTCTGGTCCCAAACCAGATGCGCTACCAAACTGCGCTATTCACCGTTAATGCTTTTTACGTCAACCAAGTAACCTTGGATCACTCAGTTTTAAATAGTGGTCGGTGAAGAGGGATTCGAACCCCCGACCCTCTGGTCCCAAACCAGATGCGCTACCAAACTGCGCTATTCACCGACAATGTTCTTTACATCAGCCAAGCAACCCTAGATTACCGAGCTTAAAAATAGTGGTCGGTGAAGAAGGATTCGATTGGACCGGCTTCCGGCCCCCGACCCTCTGGTCCCAAACCAGATGCGCTACCAAACTGCGCTATTCACCGACATATGACAAGTTTTACGAATTGACGTTTATCTTGTCAAGCGAAGGGCTATGCGACCAAGTGCATCCCCGCGCTGAGGTCGCCTATAATACTCAAGCCCACCGAAACCTCAAGCCCTGTCCGATAAATTTTTTCTTGTTCACGCTTAAGCGGTGAAAGAAACGTCAGTTACGCAGAGACTGTGATCCAATTCCCGTTAACATGTGTTTATTATTTGTTCGCCACCCTGACTTGATCCTGATCAGTATTCAACTAACTGCCTATTGGCATTCTGACCCTACATTAACGGACACGAGGGTACAGACTATGGACTTTTGGCTTGATCTCCTTTTCGGCAATGCAGTCGGCTTGTCATCCATGATTGTCATCATCTGTACATTTGGCTTAATCAGCTTTTTTGGTGGTTACTTCATCTACAAAGTGATGACGTCCAAACCTCAGTAACCTGTTTTTTATTGCCTACCTAACTTTAAGCATTCTTGCTTAGTCCAGGGTCACATGGTTGGTCACAGAATGTGGCTCTGGGTTTCTTTTTTTAATTTCGTTTATACTGTCCCCAAATCGTATCAAACCACACATGGCATAAGAGCGATGAGTGATAAAAATGAGTTTGATTTGTTCCGCGAGATGATGTCTGACGTTGACCCCATTGAGCAGGACAAAGTAGAGACCCAACCGGCATCTCACCAGCCAACTGAAGCACAGCTGGCACGACAGCAAGCGGCGCAAAAGCTGGCCGACAGCGACCCTGAGTATTTGTCGTTGGATTACGCCACCATGGTGAAACCGGACGAAGTCATGGCCTACAAGCGCGCGGGTGTGCAAGAGGGCGTGTTCCGTAAACTGCGTTTAGGGAAGTATGACATTCACGCAAGACTCGACCTGCATAAGATGTCTTTGGAAAAAGCGCGCGATGAAATTTTACGCTTTTTAAAACAATGCCAGCGCATGGATATYCGTACCGTGGTGATWGTGCATGGTAAAGGAGAGCGCAGTAACCCACCGGCTATGATGAAAAGCTATGTGTGCCAGTGGTTACAGCAGATTTCAGATGTCCTTTGTTATCACTCGGCGCTGCGCCATCAAGGTGGCTCGGGAGCGCTTTACGTGATGCTGAAAAAAAGCCAAGAGAAAAAATTGGAAACACGCGAGCGCCATTTGAGCCGCCGCGCCTAGCGAATGTACCCCAACACGACACGGCGCTGTCTTGCGCCAAAGAAAAAAGACTGGTGAGCCACCAGTCTTTTTTGTACTTATGTTTCGGCCGTTATGCGGTTTAAAGCGTCACCACTACCCGAACCGATAGCGCGATTAACACCACGCCTGAGAGCTTATCCACCCACACGGCATGCTGGCGTAGCTTATCGACCACACTGGCACTAGAGAGCAGAAACGCGATCAGGGTATACCATAAGCCATCAATCAGTAGCGGTGTTAAAACAATCACACTGCGACTAAAGAAATCGGTGCCAATGGCAACAAACTGACTAAATAAGGCAATGAAAAAGAGCGCCAGTTTGGGATTAAGCATCGAGATCATCGCACCATCCCGCGCCGCCTCACCTAAGCTTGCCGGTTTACCCGCTTCAAGTTTGGACGCCACGCCACCTTGGCTCAACAAAGATTTGACGCCAAGCCACGCTAAGTAAGCCGCCCCTGTATAGGCAATCCCGGTAAAGAGTAACGGCGATTGTTTGAAGATCACGGCTAAGCCCAACATGGTGATCAGCGCATACAAACCGACGCCAAGCGCGTGCGCCCAAGACGCAACAATACCGTGTAATCGACTGTTGGCGAGGCTATGTTTCGCCATCACTACTAAACTCGGCCCGGGCGACATCGCACCGAGCATACACACAAGCGCCAATGAGGCCCAAATGGTGAATGTCATACTGGATTATCCTTATGGTTATTCGCCGATCGCCGCGTACTTTCCCGCAGTCAACGCCAACAAATCCGCTGGCGATAGTTCTATTTCTAATCCACGACGACCGGCGCTGACACAGATCGTCTCAAACTGTTGTGCAGATGCATCAAGTAGCGTTGGCAAGCGTTTCTTTTGTCCCAGAGGGCTGATCCCGCCAACCAAATAGCCTGTCACCCGTTGGGCATTCGCCGGCTCCGCCATCACCGCCTTTTTACCGCCTGCAGCTTTGGCTGCCGCTTTCAGGTTGAGCGAGCCTTTCACCGGCACCACTGCGACCGCCAGTTGTTTACTGTCACCATTAATGCAAAACAATAGCGTTTTAAATACCCGCGCAGGATCTTGCCCAAGTGCTTGCACCGCTTCTTCGCCAAAGTGTTGGTTGTTAGGGTCGTGTTCATATTGATGAACGTTAAACTTAATCCCATGTTTTTCAGCTAATTTAATCGCTGGTGTCATCATGCTTCTCTACAGCTAAAACACATCGCACTATCATTGCATAAAAAAAGCGGCACCGCATCGGTACCGCTTTGTCATCATGGCAATCTTAGTCAGATTTACTTGTAAACAATTTCGCCCTTCGGTGCGTAGTCGTTCACATCAATTGGGCTGTGCGCTTCTAGATAGTCTTTCAGCACTTCAGCATCCACGAAACCTGTGTTTACGTTACCAGGATGGTTAGTCAGTTTTGGATAACCGTCACCACCCGCTGCGTTAAAGCTTGGCACAGTGAAGCGGTAAGTTTTGTCCATATCTAATGGCTCACCACCGATTTTCACATCGTGAACTTTACCGTTTTCAACCACCATCGAGATACCGGCAAACTGTACATACGCACCAGAATCAACCGGCTTAGTGCCGACAACATTCAGGTAGTCCAGCACTTCTTTACCGCTCATATCGGTGTAGGTCACCATGTTGCCAAATGGCTGTACTTTCAATACGTCTTTGTAAGTGATGTCGCCAGCAGGAATCGAATCACGTACGCCGCCGGAGTTCATCACCGCAAAGTCTGCTTTCGCACGCTCCATGTGTGACATGGCGATCAGGCGACCAAGGTTGGTTTGTTGGAAACGCACCACATCACGATCACCTTCAAGCTTGCCATTGCTCTTAGCAATTTTGACGTTGAGTTTTTCTTGGCCTTTGTCTTGGTATGGCTTCAAGAAGTCATACAGCGCTTGATCTTTCGCGATTTCATCTTGGATGAAGACACGTTTCTTCTCACCGTTCACCTTGATTTTTTTCTTCAGGTTCACAGGGATCAGATCATAGCTAACGAGGTTCAAATCGCCGTTTTGGAATTCAAACTCCGCCTTACCGACATATTTGCCCCACTCGTGCGCTTGCATGATCCACGCACCGTTTTGCTGGTCTGGCGTACATGCATCACCCGGCTGGAAGTTTTTGTTGTACATGTTTGGACCTTCCATGCACACCGGCTCTTGCGAGTGTCCACCGATGATCAGATCCAAATCACCTTCATCAATATAACGCGCGAGCGCCACATCACCCGGTGCGTTCACACCACTTTTACCATCGGCATAGTGGCCCATGTGTGTCGCGGCAATGATGATATCTGGGTGCTCGGTTTCTTTCAGCTCTGCGATCAGTTTCTTCGCTTCCGCTTTTGGATCACGGAATTCCAATGAACCGATATACTCTGGGTTACCGATTTTGGCGGTATCTTCTGTGGTTAAGCCAATCACAGCAACTTTAAGGCCGTTGCGCTCAAACATTTGATAAGCTTGGAATTTGCGCTCGCCTGTTTCTTTATCATAAATGTTGGCTGACAGCATTGGGAAGTCGGCCCATTGCATTTGCTTTTCAAGCACGCTCAGTGGGTTATCAAACTCGTGGTTACCGATCGCCATCGCATCGTAACCAATTTGCGTCATGCCTTTAAAATCAGGTTCCGCTTGTAGCAAGTCAGACTCAGGCACACCGGTGTTGATATCACCGCCTGAGAGCAATAGCACCTCGCTGCCTTCTGCTTTTGCTTCGGCACGCAATTCATCAATCAGCGTTTTGCGCGCAGCCATGCCGTATTCGCCGTAGCGGTTGTGCCAGAAACGACCGTGGTGATCGTTGGTATGAAGAATGGTTAACTTATAAGTGGTATCTGGCGCCCAACCGTGTTCTGGTGTTTCTGAGCCTGTATTGGCGCACCCTGCCAATGACGCAATTAACGCAGCACTGACCGCTGCCTTCAAAGAAAGACGTTCCTTCATGATCTAAGACCTTATTAGCGATGGATAAGCCACCATCGACGACTGTCGACGATTATAAAACGCCGACTAGTCTAAAAGAATTCATGCTATCCCGCTGGTCTATTTCATTATTTTGTTGCGATGATCACCGTCAGTTGGGCAAAAACCGTCACTTTGGTGATCGAGTCATAAGTTATAGAGCCTAAACTCTAATCAATAGCAAAATCGGCGCATCCTTTGCTTACTAGTTCGCTAGGGCCAACAAAAAAGCCTTTGCATAAGGCAAAGGCTTTATGAGGTGAGCCATTTTAATAGCGCGTTCTCAGACCTTTACTGCTGACGGGCGTGAAACCAGTGTCGGCTGGCAATGGCAACCAGTGCAGAAATGGCAAGGAAGAAGCAGTAGTACGAGTGGCTTACAATCACCAGTGGCGAGAGGCCAAAGCTAGCACCCAGCAGCAGGATTTGCGCCCCATAGGGGATCATACCCTGTACCACACACGAGAAAATATCGAGCAGGCTGGCACTGCGTTTCGCTGGCACCTCGTGTTCGCTAGCAATGTTCTTCGCCACTTGCCCTGACACTACGATAGCAACCGTGTTGTTGGCGGTACACACGTTGGCGAATGATACCAACAAGGCTATTCCAAACTCACTGGCCCGTGAGTGATGGTTGCCTTGGTTTTTCTGAAAACGGGCAATCACTTTATTGACCGTGTTGGTTAAAAAGCTTAATCCACCTTGGCAGCGCATAAGCTCTGCAATACCGCCAATCATCAAAGACAAGATGAAGATCTCTTGCATACTGGCAAAGCCGTCTTTGACATGCTGGCTAAAGCTCATCAAGGTAAAATCTGGCGTGCTCATCAACCCGACGCCCATCGCCAGCAAAATACCCGCAGTCAGCACCACAAACACATTCAGCCCTGCGAGCGCCAAGACGATGATAGAAAGGTACGGCACAACCGCGAGATAATTAATGCTTTCAGGCGCGTCCACCGGTGCGCTTTGGTTGTTGAACACAAACAGGATAATGGCAGCAATGGCGGCAGGAATGGCTATCCCGACGTTCTCTTTAAACTTATCACGCATGCTACAGCCTTGTGAGCGTGTTGCCGCGATCGTGGTATCCGAAATAAATGACAGGTTGTCACCGAACATCGCACCGCTGAGCAGAACCCCCGCCATCACTGCTGGTGACTGACCGGTTGCGGTCGCCATGTTCAATGCAAAAGGCGCCAGTGCGGCAATGGTGCCCATTGACGTACCCATTGCCGTGGAGATAAAGGCCGCAATCACAAACAGTCCCGGCAGAATCAGGTTTTCTGGGATCAATGTCAGCCCCAGATTGACCGTCGCCTGCACACCGCCCGTGGCGTCAGCCACTGATGAGAAGGCGCCCGCCAGCAGGTAAATCATACACATGGCGATAATATCACCATGGCCCATACCACGAATAAGCTGTTCAATCGCAGTATTCAGCCGCTCACGGCTAAGTGCGAGCGCTAAGATCACCGCTGGTAAAATGGCGACATGTGCGGGCAGTTGATAGAAGGCGTAGTCCGCACCTTCTAAGGTAAAGTAAACGCCTGCACCAATAAAAAGGGTTAAGAATAATAATAGGGGCAGCAGTGCAAGGGCAGAAGGCTGCGGCGTTGTGTTTGCAGATGTTGTCATGGCAGTTTTTGTAATACCTCTTATAAAACTGTGATCCAGATTACAGCCCTCTAGCCATCCAGTCAACAAATAGACGTCTAAACATCTAAAAACCTTAACGGCTCGTAGTCACTGCTAGACAGTGTTTCGCAAACATAGGTTATCTCGAGCGCATGACGACCCCGAACAAGTGACACGGTGGCAGACGAAAAGACAGCGACAATAGCCGAATGCATCGGACAACACCGTTTGTCGGTCAAGCTACTTGAACTTATCAGGAAGGATAGCGAAGGAAGCGGCGGTGCACCGCTCCCATTTTACGTGGTGACTATCGAGCGGGGGTTAGTCTTCGAGCGAGAGGATCACTACGGCTGCCAATGCTAAAAAGCCGGTCATCACAATAAAGGCATCGTTGTACGCCATAATGGCGGCGTCACGTTGCATCACACTCAGCACGCTGGCTTGTGCTTGATGCAACGCGGTGGTGGCATCACTGCCTTTGGCGATAAACCAATCTGTTTGTTGGTGCAAACGCTGCCAACCTTGCTCGCTCACTGTGGACAAGGTGGCTTTGATGTTCGCTAAGTGCAAGCGTGTTTGGTTATCTAGCAAGGTCGCTATCATGGCAATGCTAAACGCACCGCCCAAATTACGCATCACATTGGTGAGTGTGGAGGCATCTGGCGTGTCATCACGCTGGATATGCTTCAGTGCCACTATCGACAAAGGCACCATAATAAATGGACTACCAATGGCACGCAGGATCATGGATAAAACCAGCTGCTGACCACCAAAGTCGACGGTCATGTGTGTGTTGACGTAACAACTGAGCCCAAACATTACAAAACCAAATGTCACCATGTGGGTTGGGCGAAACACGCGCATTAACTTAGGCACGAGCGGAAAGAGTAACAACTGTGGCAGCCCCATCCACATCAGCACTTGGCCAATTTGCATCGCGTTGTAGTGCTGGATTTGGGTGAGATACAGCGGCAACACGTAAATCGAGCCAAGTAAGGCCATACCCAAAATTAAATAGGCAAAGCAGGATAAGGCAAATTGCTTGTCTTTCAATAACCGCAAATTCACCAGTGGACGGGGGTGTTGCAGTTCGTTAATCACAAAGTAGACGATGTTCACCACGGAAATCGCACTGAGCGTGAGAATAAACGACGAGCCAAACCAATCTTCACGATTACCCTCTTCAAGCACCACTTCTAAGCAGCCAAGCCCTAATGCCATAGTGGCAATTCCGACCCAATCGGCCTTTTTCAGCAATGACAATGATAACGGCGTATCCTCAAGCCCGTAGCGGATCATGGCTATCACCAGCATTGCTGGTGGAATATTGATGTAGAAAATATAGTGCCACGACAAATTTTCCGTCAGCCAGCCACCAAAAGTAGGCCCGATGGCAGGCGCAAACGTCGCCGTGACACCGAACATCGCCATACCAATCGCCCGTTTGTTGGCAGGTAGCAGTTGCACCACCAGCGAGAAAGCCAGTGGGATCAGCGCACCGCCACTAAATCCTTGCATGGCGCGAAACACGATCATCGCACTCATGTTCCATGACAGTGAGCACAAAAAAGATGACAGCGTAAACACCGCGGTGGTCCATGTCAGATAGCGCCGTACGCCCAGCGCCCGCGATAACCAGCCACTGAGCGGGATCGCAATCATCTCTGCCACCAGATAGGAGGTCGAGATCCACGAGCTTTCATCCAAGGTCGCCGACAGCGCCCCTTGAATATCTTTTAGCGAGGCATTGGTGATTTGAATGTCGAGAATGGCCATAAAGGCCCCAATCAACCCACCTAAGAGGGCAATCCAGTTTTTGAGCGGCACCCGATCGCTGTAGGCTTCGGCGGTTAACGCTGTCGCGGTCATATTCAGCCTCGTGTATCTACCGTTGCAATCACAGATAGTCCTGGCAATAACTTAGCTTTAAGTGGCTGATCGGGGATCCGCACTTTAATCGGCACCCGCTGAACAATTTTTGTAAAGTTCCCGGTGGCATTTTCAGGGGGCAGCAGCGCAAACTGTGCGCCCGTGGCTGGCGAGAAGCTATCGACCACGCCATGCAGTGCTTGTCCGGGAAACGCGTCCACTTCAATATCCACCGATTGCCCCGGCTGGATATGCGCAAGCTGCGTTTCTTTAAAATTCGCTTCAACCCACACCTCCCCTTGAGGCACCAAGCTAACTAACGGCATACCCGGCTGAACCAACATGCCAACACGTAAGCTCCGTTTGCCAATCACCCCATCAACGGGCGCATAAAGGCGGGTATCATCCAAGTTAAGCTGCGCTTGAGTCAGCTTAGCGGTGGCGTCATCAATCGCAGCTTGGGCTTGTTTCAGCTCACTGGCTAACACGGCCAATTGGTCACTGGCGGCATGATGCGCGGCTTTAGCTTGTTCTAACTGGGCGAGTCGCACTTTTTGCTGCGCAAGTTGGGCATCCAATTCATCTTCAGAGGAATAATGCTGCGCGATTAAACGCTGGGTACGGGCCACTTGCTGCTTGGCGCGATCGTACTCAGCTTGCGCGGATGCCATCTGACTCGCGGCTTGGCGGATCTTACTGTGCTGTAAGGTTTGCTGTGCGTGCAGGTGCTCGACATTAGCGCTTGCCGAGGCGAGTGCTGCTTTAGCTTGGGAGACCGCGGTACGATAATCGCGATCGTCAATTTCGGCCAATAAGGTTCCGGCTTTTACAAACTGGTTATCGTCGACATATCGGGCCACGATATAGCCAGAGACTTTGGGACTGATGGTAACGATGTCCCCTTTTAGGTAGGCGTTATCGGTCGACACATGATACTGCCCTTCCATCCACCAGTACCCTGCGCCAAGCACACCAATCACGAGGAATATCAAGGTCGCCAATAGTGGCGCTTTAACGCGTTTCGAAGCGGTTGAGGCTGTCATGAGGTCTCACTAATGTTAATTAAATCAATACCAAGCAAAGTGTTTCGAATTGTAAACCAATCGTATTAATTAATAATCGCGCTATAATCAAAAACACTGTTGCAAAAATGAATCTAATCAGAGGAAGGATGTTGGACTTCAATGCGCTCGCCATCTTGGTGAAAGTGGTGGAATTAGGCAGTTTCACGCAAGCGGCTGAGGCACTGGGAATGACAAAATCGACGGTCAGTCGAAAAGTCTCTGACCTTGAGCGCAGTCTAGGTGTGCGTTTGATCACGCGCTCCACGCGCAGTTTAAAGCTGACCGCGGAGGGCGAGCGCTTTTACCAATCATGCTTGTTGGCGAAAGACATCATGGAGCAGGCAGAAATTGAAATCRCCGCTCACCAAGAATTGATCCAAGGGGATTTAAATGTGGTGATGCCCGTTGAGCTCGGTCATCAGGTATTGGGGCCTTACATCAACGAGTTCATCAAGCTGCATCCGCATATCCGCGTGCACCTTGAGATGAGTAACCGTGAAGTCGACATTATTGGTGAAGGCATTGATCTCTACGCGCAAGTGGGGACACGCAAAGACTCAAACCTCGTTTCACGCCTGCTCACCAATTCAACCCGTGTGGTGGCGGCAAGCCCAGCGTATTTAGCCGAAACTGGCACGGTGCAAAGCCCTGCCGATCTTCGTTCACCGCATCGCCAAGTCAAAGTGTATAACCAAGCGGTGAAGCTGTTAGCGTGGGAGTTGTATGACAAGCAGGGGCAGAGTTTTAGTGTCGACCTCCCCTATCAGCTGCGGGTCAACACCATTACGGCCTCGTTGCAGGCATGCCTTGATGGCCTCGGCATTGCGGTATTACCGACGTTCTTATGTCGTCCGCACTTTGAATCAGGCCGTTTGGTCCAACTGCTTAGCGACTGGCAAATGCCGGCGGTACCCATCAGCTTGGTGTATGCCAATCGTACCTTGATGCCCAAACGACTCCGCACTCTGATTGACTATTTAGTAACGCGCCTAAACGAAGACATGCAACAAGGTGTGAGTGCCACACATATCGACTGATAGACGACTGCTCACCGTTAAGGCGTGACCGCAAGCCGTAGATAAAAAAAGCTGCCAATAGGCAGCTTTCTGGGTCTCGATCATTCGCCAATTAGCGAATATCAATCTCTGCAAAGTTTTTAATCACATCATCCAGCGCTTTCATTTGCGCAAGAAAAGGCTCGAGTTTATCTAGCGGTAGTGCTGAAGGGCCATCACAACGTGCATTGTCTGGATCTGGATGCGCCTCAATGAATAAGCCCGCAATTTTGGTCCCTAACCCAGCACGCGCTAAATCTACTGTTTGTTGGCGACGGCCACCAGATGCAGCGCCCATCGGATCGCGACATTGCAGGGCATGAGTAACATCAAAGATGATCGGGCTGCCGTTAGAGGCCTTTTTCATCACATCAAAGCCCAGCATATCCACGACCAAGTTATCGTAACCGTGGCAGCTACCACGCTCACACAAAATCACTTTCTCGTTGCCGCACTCCGCGAATTTATCCACGATATTCCCCACTTGGCCTGGGCTCATAAACTGGGGTTTTTTCACGTTGATCACCGCATCGGTTTTGGCCATCGCTGCCACCAAGTCGGTTTGGCGGGCCAAGAACGCTGGCAGCTGGATCACGTCCGCCACTTCCGCTACCGGTGCCGCTTGCTCTTGCTCATGAATGTCGGTGATCACTTTGACGCCAAAGGTGCTTTTCAGCTCTTCAAAGATCTTCAGGCCTTCTTCCATTCCCGGTCCACGGTATGAATGTACGGATGAACGGTTCGCCTTATCAAAGGAGGCTTTAAAGACATAAGGGATGCCCAGTTTGTCCGTTACCTTGACGTAGTGCTCACAGATTTGCATCGCTAAATCGCGAGACTCCRGCACATTCATGCCAGCAAACAGCGTAAAAGGACGGTCGTTAGCCACTGGCATATCGCCAATGTGAACGGTTTTTTGCGTCATGGTTAGTTCCTTGGTCGCACTGAAAGCAGCGCGCTAATGTAAAGTCGGTTGTTCTTCGTTGAGTACTTTCACTTGCATCTTTAACAGCTCTGCCGCCGGATCATCCGGGCATTGCTCAATAAAGTACTCATAGTCGGTCGCCGCAACCCGATCACAATCGAGTTGCTGAAAGATATAGCCGCGATCGCGAATCTCGTATGGGTCGTCAGGGCTAAAGGTTAGCGCGAGTTCGCTACAACGTAATGCCATCGCGTACTTTTCTTCGCGCAATAACGCACTTTTGGCGACGGCCAACCAACGACCAATGATCGATGGGTGGTCACTCACTTCAAGGTGCGATGGATCTAGCTCAGCAAACGGTCCTTGACTGCCTATCAGCCAGCCACGCAGGGTTCGCATGCTGACACGCTCACCATCAAATGGATTGAGGTATACGGGGGTGTCTTCTAACTCATCAATGCGCAACAGCAGCTGAGTTGGAAAGCCAACCGGTTTGACGGGTAGCGAGAGGCGCTCACACAGGTACAAAAAGATCGCACCGAGCGAGACTGGGATCCCTTTTTTGCGCGACAGTACATGGTGAATAAAGACGTTCTCCGAGGAAAAGTATTGCTCGAAGTCGCCCGTAAATTGCCATTGATGATAGAAAAGGCGACGCAAGCCCTCGAGGCGCAAAGCCATATCGGGTTCGCTGCCCAGCAGATGTTCGGCTTCGTCCGCCAACAGCTCCAGTGAGGCCTGAACGTGATTAACATCGATCGACGGATCGAGCGCGTGGTTCAATGTTAAGGCGCCCTCTGCCAGTGTGAGCTGATCCAGTTGTTGATCGGTTAATGGCATCCTGTTATCCCATTAGGTGTGGTACTTTCGTTAACGCTAAATTGGCTGCTGCATACGCCCAACCCAAGGCGCCAAAGAACGCAAAGGTGCGAAAGAGTTTGCCACGGCTGTAGTGCAAGGTGACAAATCCGAGCGCAATGTAAGCCAGTACACAAGTCAGCTTTTCGGTCATCCACGCCCCGCTTGGCGTAAATGGCACAAAACCTGTTACAAAAATCAGGCCAATTCCGGTGGTCAATAATACGGTATCGACAACATGGGGWGTCACTTTGACCCATTTTTTGTTGAGCATCTCACTGCCACGCATCACCCAAAAAAAGCGGATCACGAATAGCGAAAGGCTCAAGACAATACTCAATAAATGGGTATGCTTTAGTGCCATGTAGATCATAAAAAGTTCCTGCTTCCAGTCAGTTAGAATTATACGTTCTGAGCGACAGTGACTCTATCGAGCCCAGCGAGATCCTGCTGGGTTGCAATATTGCCCCATCCTTGTCGTTGCCAAAGCGCGCGCACTGCTGCGCCTTGGTCATAGCCATGCTCTACCATTAGCCAACCAGATGCGGCCAAATATGTCCGCGCAGTCGCACCAATGTGGCGAATATCTGCCAGCCCACTCTCGTCTGCCACCAGCGCACTCGCTGGTTCAAACCGTACGTCGCCTTGCTGCAAATGCGGATCGGCACCGTCGATGTAGGGCGGGTTGCTGACAATCAGATCAAAAGGCTGCATGTCGCTGAGCGCATCAAACCAATCACTTTGAATAAAGTGCGCATTGGTGATTTGATTGTCGTGTGCGTTCCGGCTGGCTAATAATACCGCCTCTGGCATCAGATCGACGCCCACCACGGTGGCATCAGCGCGCTCTGACGCAATCGCCAGCGCAATCGCGCCTGTGCCTGTGCCTAAATCCAATACCCGACAGGGCTTATCCGGTAACACCGCCAGTGCTTGCTCGACTAACAGCTCCGTTTCTGGGCGTGGGATCAAGGTCGCGGGCGACACCGACAGGCGCAGCGTCCAAAAGTCGCGATAGCCAAGAATATACGCCACGGGTTCGCCTTGCAGACGACGCGCAAACAGCTGACGAAACTGGGCAAGCTGAGCGGCGGTCAGTTTACGGTCAGGCCAGGTATACAAATAACTGGTGGGCTGATCGAGCACATGACAAAGCAGCACTTTCACATCAATGGCCGCCGAGCCATGCCCGACAGCGCTCAATTCATGGGTGCTATCCGCTAACAGTGCGCTAATCGTGGCAGTCATAATTATTGTTGCTCTGACAACGCCGCGAGTTGGTCGGCCTGATGCTCTTGAATCACAGGGTCAACCAAGCTATCCAAATCGCCTTGCATCACTTCATCTAAACGATAAAGGGTTAAGTTAATACGGTGATCGGACACTCGGCCTTGTGGATAGTTGTAAGTACGGATACGGTCGGAGCGATCGCCTGAGCCCAACAAGTTACGACGTGTTGACGCTTCTTCTGCAGCGCGCTTTTCTTCTTCCGCTTTAATCAAACGAGCGGCCAGTACCGACATCGCTTTAGCGCGGTTTTTGTGCTGCGAACGTTCGTCTTGACACTCCACCACAGTGCCGGTTGGCAAGTGGGTAATACGAATGGCCGAGTCGGTGGTGTTAACGTGCTGACCACCCGCACCCGATGCACGGAAGGTGTCCACTTTTAAATCAGCAGGGTTAATTTCTGGAATTTCTGCTTCTGGCACTTCAGGCAAGATAGCAACGGTACACGCAGAGGTATGTACGCGACCTTGTGATTCTGTCGCCGGCACGCGTTGGACTCGGTGGCCGCCAGATTCAAATTTCAGCACGCCATAGGCGCCTTCGCCTGCCACGCGCGCAATCACTTCTTTAAAACCACCGTGCTCACCATCGCTCGCGCTAATGATTTCAGTCTTCCAGCCACGTTGCTCGGCATAACGGCTGTACATACGGTATAGGTCGCCTGCAAAAATCGCGGCCTCATCACCGCCTGCGCCAGCACGGATCTCAAGGAAGCAGTTGCGATCATCATTAGGGTCTTTGGGTAGGAGCAAGATTTGCAGCTCGTCGGTCAAGTCGGCAATGCTCTGCTTGGCCTGTTCGACTTCCTCTTGCGCCATTTCACGCATCTCTGGGTCGTCTTCGTTTGCCATTTCTTGTGCGGCTACCAAGTCTTCTTGTGCTTGTTTGAACTGACCAAAACACTTAATCACTTCTTCAAGCTGAGAGTATTCTTTGGACAGCGCACGGAACTTGTTCTGATCGTTGATGATCTCTGGCGTGCCCAACAGGTGCTGAACTTCTTCATAACGCTCGGCCAGTGATTCTAGCTTGGCTAAAATTGATGCTTTCATATATCTCTTCGTTAGTTATCACTGTCCAGCCCAAGACAGGCACGCATCACCGCCAGTTTTTCTGGCTCACCATTTTGTGCTGCTTGCTGCATTGCCTGTGTCGGCGTATGGATCAGTTTATTTGTTAGACGATTGCTCAATTGGCGCAATACGCTTTCGGCATCTGCGCCATTGGCCAACGCCTGAATACTTTGTTCAAGCTCGGCTTGTTTGATCTGCTCCGATTGAGTGCGGAATTGCTTAATACTATCAACCGCCTCTCGTGAGCGTAGCCAACGCATGAAATCAGCGCTTTCTTCCGTCACGATCGCTTCAGCTTGGATCGCGGCTACTTTACGCTGTTCGCGATTACGTTCCACGATAGATTGCAAATCATCCACACTATACAGATACGCGTCGGCAAGATTGCCCACTTCTTCTTCAATGTCTCTTGGCACGGCAATATCGATCAGCAACATGGGCTGGTGACGGCGCTGTTTCAGTGCTTTTTCTACCATGCCTTTACCAATAAGCGGCAAAGGGGCGGCCGTTGAGCTAATCACGATATCTGCTTTCGCCAAGTGCTCTGGGATCGCTTCAAGCCCAATCACCTGCGCATTAAATTGGTCTGCCAAACACTGCGCACGAGATTGAGTCCGATTGGCCACGATAATGTTGCTGCATTTGTGTTCATGCAGGTGCTTGGTCACTAATTCTATGGTCTCCCCCGCCCCGACCAACAAGGTGGTGACATCGGATAACGACTCAAAGATCTGACGCGCCAAGGTACAAGCCGCAAAAGCAACAGAGACCGCATTGCCGCCGATATCCGTCTCGGTTCTCACCCGTTTGGCAACGGCAAACACTTTTTGAAACAGCTTTTCTAGCGAGCCCGCAATCAGATTGGCTTTTCCGGAACTGGCATAAGCCTGCTTCACTTGGCCTAGAATTTGGGGCTCACCGAGTACTAAAGAGTCCAACCCACACGCTACGCGCATCAGGTGTTTCACCGCTGCTTGTTCTTCGTGATAGTAAATGCTCGCCATCAGGCTATCACTGCTTAGGTGATGAAAAGCGGTCAACCAATCCACCAGCACGCCGATCCCCGGCTGACGCATGTCGGCGTACAGCTCAGTGCGGTTACACGTTGAGACGATCACACAGCTTCGTACTTGAGGGTGGTCGGTCAGTTGCTGCAACGCTTGTTCCAGTTGTTGCGGCGAAAAGGCGRCTTTCTCCCGCAAGTCAACGGGGGCCGTTTTGTGATTGATTCCGAGAACTAACAGGCTCATGAAGCGTTGTTACCGACAGCACCAGTAAGGATTGGAGCGGAGGATTTTACTTGATGGCCCCCGTGAATTAAAGCGAACATTGATATGCATCATCCTCTTGGCGTGGAAATGTGAAGCCTCGCGAGATTGGTGGCTTCCTCGCCAAACCCGTGCCGTATCCACGGATACAGACACGATAGGCGTCTTCTTTCTCCGCACAGCTTGTGGCAAAGTAAGCGCATCACGGCCCTGATGCCGCTTTATTGACGTCAAAGAAAGGATACTCAGCACATGCTTGCTCCCCTACGCGCCTGCGTCATCGCCGCCTGTATCGCCATTTTGTCAGGCTGTGCCACCGCCCCACCACCGTCGACTCAATGGCAAGCGCATCAGTCGGCGTTAACGGCCATCGATAGCTACACGGCGAAAGGCAAGGTCGCGTTTATTTCACCCCAAGAGCGGTTTTCAGCGAATTTGTATTGGCATCATCAGCCAGAACAATCCACGCTCCGTCTGACCAATTTTTTAGGGACCACCCTACTCTCGCTGACTATCGATCCGCAGCTTGCCACCGTGGTGGATGACCAAGGCCAAGTTTATACCGACTCAGATGCGGCTCGCTTGATTGAGCGGCTGAGCGGCATGTCGTTACCGATTGACGCGCTGCCCGCTTGGTTGCTTGGCTTACCACAATCGCGAGATCAATTTGAGCTCGGCGATGATAACCGCCTCGCCCGTTTAAGCAACGCCCAAGGCTGGACCATTGATTATCTCGGTTACGATGGTAGCACGCAGCCGGCGCTGCCTTCGCGTATCACCTTAAAAAGCCCCCAGCAAACCGTAAAGCTGGTTATCTCCAATTGGACGCTTGATGATGAATGACACCACATTTTGGCCCGCGCCTGCCAAACTGAACCTCTTCTTGTATATCAATGGCCGTCGTGAGGACGGATACCACGAACTCCAAACCTTGTTTCAGTTTTTGGACGTGGGCGATACCCTTGCCATTACGCCTAACCAAACCGGGACGATCAGCCTCAGCCCTGCCATGGAAGGGGTGAAAGAAGACGATAACTTGATTGTCAAAGCCGCCAAGGCGCTGCAAGCCCACACAGGATGTCCCTACGGGGCGCACATTGATATCGACAAACGGCTCCCCATGGGCGGCGGATTAGGGGGCGGGTCATCCGATGCCGCCACTACCTTGGTTGCGCTCAATCATTTATGGCAGACCCAAGTCAGCGCTGATGAATTGGCGGCTCTTGGATTGCGTTTGGGCGCTGACGTGCCTATTTTTATTCATGGTCAAGCAGCATTGGCTGAGGGCGTGGGTGAAAAATTCACACCGGTGTTACCGGAAGAAAAAGTTTACTTAGTGGTCAAGCCGGACGTGTCGATTTCGACCGCTGCAATTTTCACTCATCCTCAGTTGCAAAGAAACACGCCAAAGCGCACAGTTTCTGAGCTAATGGGGCAAAAATACGAAAACGATTGCGAAAAGATAGCCCGTAAACAATTCCCCGAGGTTGATAAGGCTGTTTCGTGGCTGCTAGAATACGCGCCGTCTAGGATGACTGGGACAGGCGCGTGCGTGTTTGCCGAGTTTGACACCGCACAAGATGCCCAGGCCACACTCGACATAATGCCTAACTGGCTGACAGGGTTTGTTGCACGTGGGTTGAACCGTTCACCCCTACTTGATGCGCTACAGCAGCAAACTGTGAGTCAGTGACTACTAAATGGATGCAACCCGAGGTTTCCACCGTGCCTGATATGAAGCTGTTCGCTGGTAACGCGACACCCGTTCTCGCCCAACGTATCGCAAACCGTCTTTACATGTCACTGGGTGACGCCACTGTCGGCCGTTTTTCTGACGGCGAAGTGTGTGTTCAGATTAACGAGAACGTGCGCGGTAGTGACGTGTTCGTCCTCCAATCTACCTGTGCACCGACCAATGACAACCTAATGGAATTGGTCGTGATGATAGACGCGTTCCGACGTGCATCGGCAGGTCGTATAACCGCAGTAATCCCTTACTTTGGTTATGCCCGTCAAGACCGCCGCGTACGTTCCTCCCGTGTTCCTATCACCGCAAAAGTTATTGCAGATTTTCTTTCCAACGTTGGCGTTGACCGCGTCCTCACCGTGGATCTCCACGCAGAGCAAATCCAAGGCTTCTTCGACGTGCCTGTCGACAACATCTTTGGCACCCCTGTTTTGCTTGAAGACATGCTAGCGAAGAACTTGGAAGATCCTGTTGTTGTCTCTCCTGACATCGGCGGCGTGGTTCGAGCGCGTGCAACCGCGAAACTGCTCGACGATACCGACATTGCCATCATCGATAAACGTCGTCCACGTGCGAACGTGTCTCAAGTTATGCACTTGATTGGTGACGTTGAAGGCCGTGACTGCATCATCGTTGATGACATGATCGATACCGGTGGCACCCTGTGTAAAGCCGCTGAAGCGCTGAAAAACCGTGGTGCGAAACGTGTATTCGCTTACGCAACTCACCCTGTATTTTCTGGCGACGCGCCGAAAAATATTGCGGAATCTGTCATCGATGAAATCGTGGTGACCGACTCCATTCCGCTAAGCGCAGAAATCCAAGCTACCGGCCGAGTCTCACAACTGACTCTGTCTGGCATGCTAGCGGAAGCGATTCGCCGTATCAGCAACGAAGAATCCATCTCTGCGATGTTTAATTCGTAATAGACGCATCCTTAGTGAAAGCGCCCTGCCTCTGTGCAGGGCGTTTTTTTATCTGTCTATTTTCAGTGCTGACTCGACCGCTGAGTCGTAACAATGGTAGGATATGGCGCCTTTTGGGGTGGGCAGAATGCTCACCGGCTATGATGGGTAGATAAACAGCGAGAAACATCGTGAGTAATCAGATCCGCTTACTAGTTGGATTGGCCAATCCGGGGCCAGAATATGCCCAAACACGCCACAACGCGGGCGCTTGGGTCGTGCAAGAACTTGCGCGGATCCACAATGCACCGCTGAAAGAAGAAAAAAAGTTTTTTGGCCTGACCGGCCGCATTACCGTACACGGTCAAGATCTGCGTTTGTTGATCCCAACCACTTACATGAATTTGTCCGGTAAAGCCGTTCAAGCACTGGCTAATTTTTACAATATTCCCGTCGATGCCATCATGGTGGCGCATGACGAGCTAGACTTGCCACCGGGTGTGGCAAAGTTTAAGCAAGGCGGTGGACACGGAGGACACAATGGCCTGCGTGACATCATCAGTAAATTAGCTAACGATAAATCGTTCTACCGACTCCGGATTGGTATTGGCCATCCGGGTCACAAAGACAAGGTAGCGGGATATGTGCTCACCAAAGCCCCCGCCAATGAGCAAAGCCTGATCGAACAGGCCACGGACGAGGCGGTTCGTAGCCTCGATATCTTGCTCAAAGACGATCTTGCCAAAGCGCAAAACCGTCTGCATACCTTCAAAGCACAGTAATTTTTGATTAAAGGGTTACCATCTCATGGGTTTTAAATGTGGCATCGTGGGCCTACCAAACGTAGGTAAATCCACTCTGTTTAATGCACTGACCAAAGCTGGCATTGACGCAGCTAACTTTCCATTCTGTACCATCGAGCCAAACACGGGCGTGGTGCCTGTGCCTGACTTGCGCTTGGATGCGTTAGCCAAGATTGTTAACCCCCAAAAAGTGCTGCCAACCACCATGGAATTTGTGGATATCGCGGGACTGGTTGCCGGTGCATCACGCGGTGAAGGTTTAGGAAACAAGTTCCTCGCCAACATCCGCGAAACCGATGCAATTGGCCACGTGGTACGTTGTTTTGAAAACGACAACATTGTTCACGTTGCCGGTAAAGTCGACCCTGCGGATGACATCGATGTTATCAACACCGAGCTGGCACTGGCCGACCTTGAAAGCTGTGAGCGCGCCATTCAGCGCAACACCAAAAAAGCCAAGGGTGGCGACAAAGACGCTAAGTTTGAGCTAACTGTGCTTGAAAAACTGCTGCCTGTGCTGGAAGAAGGCAACATGTTGCGTTCTGTCGAGCTAAGCAAAGAAGAAGAAGCGGCAGTACAATACCTCAACTTCTTGACGCTTAAGCCCACTATGTACATTGCCAACGTCAACGATGATGGCTTTGAAAACAACCCTTACCTCGACAAAGTACGTGAAATTGCCGCCCAAGAAGGTGCCACCGTGGTCGCCGTGTGCGCGGAAATTGAAGGCGAAATTGCCGAGCTGGACGCCGAAGAAGCGGCTGCATTCTTAGAAGAAATGGGGCTGGAAGAGCCAGGCCTTAACCGTGTGATTCGCGCCGGTTATGAACTGCTTACCCTGCAAACCTACTTCACGGCGGGTGTTAAAGAAGTGCGTGCTTGGACCGTGCCAATTGGCGCCACAGCTCCGCAAGCGGCAGGTAAAATCCACACTGACTTCGAAAAAGGCTTTATCCGTGCTGAAGTGGTCGGTTATGAAGACTATATTGCGAACAATGGCGAAAGCGGCGCGAAAGAAGCCGGTAAATGG
>NZ_MUFL01000002.1:0-84982 GCF_001995355.1 Salinivibrio sp. PR919
CACTTGGCCCAAACAGTGTTGGTCTTGGCTGCGCACCCCATCGCCGGGTGTGCTCTATGATCGTCAACTTGTTTGGGTATCACTGTTATTGATGGTGATTGGTCTGGTGATGGTGACGTCGGCGTCTATCCCGGTCGCCCTTCGCTTGGCCGATGCCCCATTTTTATTTGCGAAACGGCACGCGATTTATCTCACGGTAGCCGTGATAGCGGCTGTGGTGGTGATGTATATTCCCGTGCGGCTTTGGCAAAAATACAGTGGTTGGATGCTATTGCTGTCATCGGTGTTGCTGTTGGCCGTGTTAGCCATCGGGCGCTCGGTCAACGGCGCAGCGCGCTGGATCTCCATTGCTGGGATCAATGTTCAGCCTGCGGAGATTGCCAAGTTATCTCTATTCGTTTTTTTGGCAGGATACCTCGTCCGTCGTCATGGTGAGGTGCGCGAGCACTTTCGTGGCTTTGCGAAGCCGCTTGCGGTGCTGTTGTTATTTGCAAGCTTACYCCTTGCCCAGCCCGATTTAGGCTCAGTGGTGGTGATGTTTGTGACCACGGTGGGTATGTTGTTTATTGCTGGCGCCAAATTGTGGCAATTTATCGCGCTGCTGGTGGCAGGGCTTACGCTGGTGGGAGGCTTGATCATTGCAGAGCCTTATCGGGTGCGGCGTGTTACCGCTTTCCTTGACCCTTGGCAAGACCCGTTTGGCAGTGGCTATCAGCTCACCCAATCGTTAATGGCGTTTGGACGCGGTGATTGGTTTGGGCAAGGCTTGGGCAACTCGATTCAAAAATTGGAGTACTTGCCAGAAGCGCATACCGACTTTGTTTTCGCCGTGATTGCCGAAGAGCTAGGGCTGGTGGGCGTTAGTGTCATTTTGGTTTTAATTTTCTGCTTGGTCTTTAAAGCCTTATTTATTGGCAGACGTTGCCTTGAACAAGAACAATTGTTTGGTGGCTTTCTCGCCTTTGGTATCGGGATTTGGTTTGCGTTTCRAACCATGGTGAATGTGGGCGCTGCCGCGGGCATGCTACCGACCAAGGGGCTGACGCTGCCTCTGATCAGTTATGGCGGTTCCAGCCTTTTGATCATGGCAATGGCGGTCGCCCTGCTTTTACGCATCGACCATGAGTACCGTTTAGCCACGGCCCAAGCCCATCAAATCAAGCATTATCAGGATAAAATTCAACACGATGAGCAGTAAACGTTTATTGGTAATGGCGGGGGGAACCGGTGGACATGTGTTTCCCGGCCTCGCGGTCGCCAAATATTTAGAGCAACAAGGCTGGCAGATCCGTTGGTTGGGTACTGCGGATCGCATGGAAGCGGATCTGGTTCCCAAACACGGCATTGATATTGAGTTTATTCGTGTCAAAGGCTTGATCGGTTCGGGCCTGATCCGCAAGCTGCGTGCGCCGTGGATGATCCTCAGCGCCATTTGGCAAGCACGCCAAATCATTAAGCGCTACCAACCCGATGCGGTGTTGGGCATGGGCGGATATGTGAGTGGCCCCGGCGGCATCGCTGCTTGGCTCAGTGGTGTACCTGTGGTGCTTCATGAACAGAATGCGGTGGCTGGGTTAACCAACCAATGGTTGGCGAAAGTGGCTAAGCAAGTACTGCAAGCCTTTCCGGGAGCGTTTGAGGGTAAGCCTGTGGTCGGCAATCCGGTGCGCCGTGATGTGTGCACCTTGCCCTCACCGACAGCACGCTTTCGTGACCGCAACRGACCATTGCGTATTCTGGTGATGGGCGGCAGCCAAGGTGCGCGCATCTTAAACCAAACCGTGCCTGTTGCGGTGGCAAAAACGGCGCAGCCGGTCATGGTGCGACACCAAGCCGGGAAAGGAAACGCGCAAAGCACAGAAGCGGCGTATCACGCCGAGGGCGTTACCGATGCGACCGTGACCGAGTTTATTGATGATGTTGCTAGTGCTTATGCTTGGGCCGATGTGGTGATTTGTCGCAGTGGCGCTTTGACGGTCTCGGAACTCGCGGCAGCCGGTGTGGGGGCGATATTTGTGCCCTTTATGCATGCCGACCGTCAGCAAGCACTAAACGGTGATTACTTGGTTGAACGTGATGCGGCACTGATGATTGAACAGCCATCACTGACAGCCGCCACGCTGGCTGAGACAATTGACGGCTTAGACCGAGCGCGCCTCCTTACGATGGCGAACGCCGCGCGTGATGCCGCGATCATTGATGCGGATGCACGTGTGGCACAAGTGATTGCCGAACAAGCAAAATAATAGAGAAAAGATGAATGGGTAAATTGGATAATCAGCAGCTAGAAAAACTTCGCACCATGATCCCGGAAATGCGTCGGGTGAAACGGATCCACTTTGTGGGCATTGGCGGTGCGGGGATGTGTGGTATTGCTGAAGTGCTGATTAACGAAGGTTACCAAATAACCGGCTCGGATCTTGCACAAAATGTGGTCACCGAGCGTTTGGCGTCCATGGGGGCAGAGATCTTTATCGGTCATCAAGCCAGTCACATCGAGAAAGCAAGCGTGGTGGTGGTCTCTACCGCCATCAAGCCCGATAACCCGGAAGTGGTCGCGGCAAAATCTCTCCGCATTCCGGTGGTTCGTCGTGCCGAAATGTTGGCTGAATTGATGCGATATCGGCACGGTATTGCCGTTGCCGGCACCCATGGTAAAACCACGACCACCGCATTAGTGACCCAGATCTATTCGGAAGCCGGTTTAGATCCCACTTTTGTCAATGGTGGATTAGTCAAAAGTGCTGGCACCAACGCGCGTTTGGGGAGTAGCCGATATTTGATTGCGGAAGCGGACGAAAGCGATGCCTCTTTTTTGCATTTACAACCTATGGTCGCCATCGTCACCAATATTGAAGCCGACCATATGGATACCTACGGCGGTAACTTTGAAACGCTAAAGCAAACCTTTATTGATTTTCTTCACAATCTGCCGTTTTACGGGTTAGCGGTGGTGTGTATTGATGACCCTGTGGTGCGCGCCCTGATCCCATCGATTGGTCGTCAAGTGATCACCTATGGCTTTTCTGATGATGCCGATGTGCGTTTGCACGATTATCACCAAAAAGGTCAGCGCGGGATTTTTAAAGTCACCCGTCCGGGACGCGAGACCTTGACCATAGAGCTCAATATTCCGGGACAACACAACGCATTAAACGCCAGTGCCGCGATTGCTGTCGCGACCGAAGACGGTGTGGATGACGCTGCGATTGTGCGTGCGCTTGCCAGTTTTGAAGGAACAGGACGTCGTTTCGACCAACTGGGCGAATTCCCTGTCGAGCAAGGAACGGCGTTATTGATTGACGATTATGGTCACCACCCGAGTGAAGTGGATGTCACCATTAAAGCGGCACGCGCTGGCTGGCAAGATCACCGTTTGGTGATGATCTTTCAGCCGCACCGGTACAGCCGTACCCGCGATCTCTATGATGATTTTGCCAATGTGCTGGAAAACGTGGATGTGCTGTTGATGTTAGATGTCTATTCCGCGGGAGAAACACCGATTGCCGGGGCTGACGGTAGAAGTTTGTGTCGCAGCATTCGGGCGCGAGGCAAGCTCGATCCGATTTTTGTGCCAAATGCCGAGGCGTTACCGGCCGCACTGGCCAATGTGCTGCAAGCGAATGACTTAGTTTTAACACAAGGCGCGGGTGATATTGGTAAAGTAGCGCGAAATTTAGCGGCAATGGCGCTGGATAAAGCAAAAATGGCACAACAAAAAACAAACTGATGTGATAAAAAGCTGTGTCATAATCGGACGATCCGAATAAAAAGACGGCTTTTTTCGCATCACAGAGCAAAATTGCTCGGAACAGATCTCAGCTTATTGATACAAAGCGTCAATCAAGTTGGAGCACGAGGCGCGGGATCGCTATAATCAGTCGGTTTTTTCGCTGGACGTGTCAAGCTTGCTCGACACAAGGCGATAACAAAGGTATGAGCATGGTAAATGCGCTCACACGCATACAAGAAACAGTGAACCTTGAACGTCAGCAATGGGCGGGATTGGTGTTTCTTACCGCAGTCATTCTTTTGATGGTGACCGGCTTTGTGCGAGTGATCGATTGGATGAGCGACGAGCAGCAGCTGCCTTTGTCTCAGTTGGTCATCGAAGGCGATCGGACTCAGGTCAGTGATCAGCAAGTGCGCGATGCAGTGTTGTCGGTCGGCACCCTGAAAAGTTTTATGTTGCAAGATGTGAATAGCATCCAGGCAAATATCGAGGCGCTGCCTTGGGTTAAGCACGTGGCGGTTCGCAAACAGTGGCCGAACACCTTGAAAGTCCATATTACCGAGTACCAAGCGCGGGCTATCTGGAATGGACAGAAGCTGTTAACGCCTGAGGGTGAGATTTTTGATGGCACGCCGGCGGATGTCGCAGGACAGGATCTGGTGTCTTTGCATGGTATACCAGAGAGTGCAAAAGAGGTACTTGCCGCCAGTGAGACTTTGAATGCGCAGCTCAATCGCATTGGCTTGTCGATTCAAGCCTTATCACTGAACGAGCGACGCTCTTGGCGTATCGTGACACGTAGCGGTATACGGATTGAGTTGGGTCGAGAAGCACGCGAAGAGCGCTTAGCGCGGTTCGTGCACCTTTACCCTGAGATACAGCAACAACAAACACCGATCGCTTACGTGGACTTACGCTATGACACAGGTGCTGCCGTAGGTTGGAAAACTGAGACGGAAGAGACGACTAGCCAAGATTAAGAGATGGTGTGAATGAATAAAGCGACAGATAAATCACTGATTGTTGGACTGGATATCGGTACGTCCAAAGTGTCTGCGCTGGTCAGTGAAGTGCTGCCAGACGGCACCATCAACGTATTGGGCGTGGGGACCAGCCCGTCTCGTGGCATGGATAAAGGTGGCGTCAACGACCTAGAATCTGTGGTCAAATCCGTCCAGCGTGCGGTGAATGAAGCAGAAATGATGGCGGATTGCCAAATCAGTTCTGTATATCTTTCTTTGTCAGGAAAGCACATTCACTGCCAGACTGAAAGAGGGATGGGTACGATTTCCGATGAGGAAGTGACCCAAGATGACGTTGACAATGTGATCCACACTGCCAAGTCAGTGAAGATTAGTGATGAGCAACGCGTGCTCCATGTGATCCCACAAGAATATAAAATTGACTATCAAGAAGGGATCAAAAACCCAGTGGGGTTGTCAGGTGTGCGTATGGAAGCCAGTGTGCACCTCATCACATGTCACAATGACACGGCAAAAAATATTGAGAAAGCGGTTGAACGATGTGGTCTTAGAGTTGATCAACTGATTTTCTCCGGCTTGTCAGCAAGCCATGCGGTGATTACACCGGACGAACGTGAGCTGGGTGTCTGCGTTGTCGATATCGGCGGTGGTACCATGGATCTCGCAGTTTGGACGGGAGGCGCGCTGCGCCACGCAGAGGTTATCCCTTATGCGGGGAACGTGATTACCAGCGACATTGCTTACGCGTTCGGAACACCGCTTGCCGACGCAGAAGACATTAAAGTGAAGTACGGCTGCGCACTTAGCGAATTGGTCAGCAAGGATGCCAAAGTCAATGTGCCCAGTGTGGGCGGACGCCCATCACGGACATTGCAGCGCCAGACTCTGGCAGAAGTGATTGAGCCACGCTGCTCTGAGCTGTTGGGATTGGTCAATCAGAAACTGGTTGCCATTCAAGACAAGCTACGCAGCGAAGGCGTGAAGCACCAGTTAGCCGCAGGCATTGTACTGACTGGCGGTGCGGCACAGATGCACGGTTTGGTCGAATGTGCTGAGCGTGTATTTCAGAATCAAGTACGAGTTGGGCAGCCTGTGGGTGTCACCGGATTAACCGACTATGTACAAGCACCATGTTATGCAACAGCGGTTGGGCTTTTGCATTACGGCAAAGAAAACTTGCTGACAGAAACGAGTGAACCAGAGCAAAAGCGGGCTGTTGCCAGTTGGGTAAGCAAGCTGAGTAGCTGGTTTAAGAAAGAATTTTAACCCTGATGCGAACAGGAAGGACGGAGAGAACTCATGTTTGAACCGATGATGGAAATGTCTGACGATGCGGTAATTAAAGTCGTTGGCATTGGCGGTGGCGGCGGTAACGCTGTCGAGCATATGGTACGTGAGTCAATCGAAGGCGTTGACTTCATTAGTATTAACACTGACGCCCAAGCGTTGCGTAAAAGTAGCGTTGGCACCGTCATTCAAATTGGTGGTGACATCACCAAAGGCCTAGGCGCGGGCGCAAACCCTCAAGTAGGTCGAGATTCTGCCCTTGAAGATCGCGATGCGATTAAAGCTGAGCTCGAAGGTGCCGATATGGTATTTATCGCAGCAGGAATGGGCGGCGGTACTGGGACAGGTGCAGCACCTATCATCGCAGAAATTGCGAAAGAAATGGGTATCCTCACCGTTGCAGTGGTCACCAAACCATTTAGCTTCGAAGGTAAGAAGCGACTGGCCTTTGCTGAGCAAGGAATTGAAGAGCTGTCTAAAAATGTTGACTCGCTTATCACGATTCCTAACGAAAAACTGCTCAAAGTACTGGGTCGTGGCATAACCTTACTAGATGCGTTTGCGAAAGCGAATGATGTACTTCGTAACGCGGTGCAGGGTATTGCTGAGCTGATTACCCGTCCGGGCCACATCAACGTCGACTTTGCGGATGTCCGCACTGTGATGTCAGAGATGGGGCACGCCATGATGGGAAGCGGGGTTGCTACGGGAGAAGACCGAGCAGAAGAAGCGGCTGAAATGGCCATTTCTAGCCCGCTACTTGAGGACATCGACTTAGCAGGCGCACGCGGTGTGCTGGTGAACATTACCGCTGGTTTCGATATGCGTCTTGATGAATTCGAGACGGTTGGTAACACGGTTAAAGCGTTCGCCTCTGATAATGCGACTGTCGTGATTGGTACCTCGATGGATCCGGAAATGAGCGACGAGCTGCGAGTGACTGTGGTGGCAACGGGGATTGGCAACGAACGTAAGCCAGATATTACCTTGGTGACCAATGCACAGTCTGGGCAAGCACCGGCCGAGCCGAAAAAGGCACAGCCTTTGCAAGAAAAACCTCAGGCGGCAACGCCTGCGGCAAAAGAGCAGCCAGCTGCGTCGTCGTCAAACGCGGCGCCAAAATCGCAGACCGAGCATGATTATCTCGATATTCCTGCGTTTTTGCGTAAGCAAGCTGACTAGTGCCAGTGCTTGGTTTGTAGCCAGCGATGTGCTATCATCACGCTCCCCTTGTCTAAGGTGACAGGGTAATGAGTGACGCAGAGCACACTTTTTTGAGAAAAAGTTGAGATAAGCCGATGATAAGACAGCGAACATTAAAAAGTATTGTCGAAACGACCGGTGTGGGCCTCCACTCTGGGCGTAAGGTTACGCTTACTCTGCGTCCGGCTCCTGCGAACACCGGCGTGATTTATCGCCGTACCGATATGGAGCCGCCGGTTGACTTTCCGGCTGATCCAGCGGATGTACGCGACACCATGTTGTGTACCGCGCTCGTCAATGATGAAGGCGTGCGTATCTCGACTGTCGAGCACTTAAGTGCCGCGATTGCCGGTATGGGCATCGATAACATTATTATCGAGGTCAATGCGCCAGAAATTCCGATTATGGATGGTAGCTCAAGCCCATTCATCTTCTTGCTGCAATCTGCCGGCATTGAAGTACAAAACGCACCAAAACGATTCATTCGCATCAAAAAACCTGTTCGCATTGAAGACGGCGACAAATGGGCAGAGCTGGTGCCGTATAACGGTTTCCGCCTCGATTTTGCCATCGACTTCAACCATCCTGCGATTGAATCAGAGCAACAAAATTTGGTGATGGACTTCTCGACGCAGTCGTTTATCAAAGATATCAGTCGTGCGCGAACCTTTGGGTTTATGCGCGACATTGAGTACCTGCAATCACAGAACCTATGTTTGGGCGGCAGCTTTGACTGTGCCATTGTTCTGGATGACTACCGCATCTTGAACGAAGAAGGTCTGCGCTTTGATAACGAGCTCGTGAAGCACAAAGTGTTGGATGCAATTGGCGACCTATACATGTGTGGTCATAGCATCATCGGTGAAATGCGCGCCTATAAATCGGGCCATGCACTGAACAACCAGCTGCTGCGTGCGGTATTGGCGGATCAAGAAGCGTGGGAGTGGGTGACGTTTGAAGAAACGGAAAAATCACCGGTTGCGTTTGCTGACCCAGATATGGTGCTTGCATAAGACTTGCACCTAAATAGGGCAGAGTTGCCTCATTGTGGTAAGTTGCTCAGCACCCTGTTAAATAAAGCCAGAGTCACGACTCTGGCTTTTTTGTGTCTGTCGCTAGCTTGGCTAGAGCTTCTAAACGCGCTTTTAACTTCGGCGAGGCACTTTGCCCCAGCTCATGCAGTAACTCACCCGAGGCTTTGCTCAAATGGCGTGCGGGTGTGGTGGCATCTTCTTCTCTATCCACGGCGGCCAAGGCTGGATTAATTTTCACTTCAATGGTGGTGAGACTGGCGAGGCCTTTTTGCCGTAATACAGACAAAAGGTGTTGGCGCTCGTAATTGAGCCGCATAGCCCAAGCAGCGCTGCCAGCTTCAACCACAAGTACGCCCTCACGATAGTTGGCTACCCGGCATGCCTTGGAGGTTTCGCCTGGCAACAAGGCCAAGATCAGCTTATTCAACTTGGCGAGCTCAACTGCGCGTTGAGCGATATTGTTGTTGTCGCTCTCCAAGAGGTGCAACGTAGAGCGGGGTCGGTGATCTCGCATGGCTATTGTCTTTTTTATCGTCAATTCGGTGCGTGAACAGTCGCACAGCGTCTAATTTTTCCTAATTGATCCTATCTGTCCCTGATTATTCATAGGATGTCGGTCCAATTTCCCTTATTATAAGTGACCGAATCATTCACAGGTAAGTGTCGCATGGGTAGAGCGACAGGCATAGTGTTTTCAATGCAGCCTGTTAATTTCACAATCAGCTTCGCGGAAAATAAGTTGTTAAGCGGCACTGTCCGCCCTTGAATTCTTTCCGATTTGGCTCCACCTAATAAAGATGCGCGCATTGGCATCTTCTGTCGAATCGATGAACCATAGCCTATCCGCGTTGAACTGAATGCACACCAGCATCATTGCTGTGCAGCTGCCGCCCATGTGGGAAGACCATTAAAAAGAGTACCGGCAACGCCATGTTATCGAAAATCCTGACTAAAGTTATCGGAAGCCGTAATGACCGCACTTTGCGTCGGCTGCGAAAAGTCGTTGATGAAATCAACAAGCTAGAGCCCCAATTTGAATCCCTCAGTGATGATGCGCTAAAAGCGAAAACCGTCGAATTCCGTGAGCGTCTCGACCAAGGCGCGAGCTTGGACGATCTGCTTCCTGAAGCCTTTGCCACCGTCCGCGAAGCATCTAAGCGTGTGTTTGGTATGCGTCACTTCGATGTTCAGCTGATCGGGGGCATGGTACTGCACAGTGGCCAGATTGCAGAAATGCGCACCGGTGAAGGTAAAACCCTGACCGCGACCTTGCCGTCTTATTTGAATGCACTGACAGGCAAGTCCGTGCACATCGTTACCGTCAACGACTACTTGGCGCAACGTGACGCGGAAACAAACCGCCCGCTATTTGATTTTCTTGGTATGACGGTCGGCGTGAATGTGCCGAACATGCCACCGGAAGCGAAGAAAGCCGCTTACGCGTGTGACATTCTTTACGGTACCAATAACGAATTTGGTTTCGACTACCTGCGCGACAACATGGCGTTCCGTGCGGAAGATCGCGTGCAGCGCGATCGCTACTTCTCAATTGTCGATGAGGTGGACTCCATCTTGATTGATGAGGCGCGTACACCACTGATTATTTCAGGGCCTGCAGAAGATAGCTCAGAAATGTATCAGCGGATCAACGCCTTGATCCCTCAGCTCGAAAAGCAGGACGAAGAAGACTCAGAAGAATACCGTGGCGATGGTCACTACACCGTCGATGAGAAAGCCAAACAGGTCTACATGACCGAAAACGGCCAAGAATTTGTCGAAGAGCTGCTAAAGAAAAACGGCTTGATGGCAGAAGACGATACGCTGTATTCGCCCGCGAACATCAGCTTGTTGCACCATATTAACGCTGCACTCCGTGCCCATGTACTGTTTGAGCGCGACGTCGATTACATTGTTAAAGAAGACGAAGTGATCATCGTTGATGAGCACACCGGCCGCACCATGCCGGGACGTCGTTGGTCTGAAGGATTACACCAAGCGGTGGAAGCCAAAGAAGGGGTGAAAATCCAAAACGAGAACCAGACGCTGGCCTCGATCACCTTCCAGAACTTCTTCCGACTCTATGAAAAGCTGTCAGGGATGACAGGGACCGCGGACACCGAAGCGTTTGAGTTCCAGTCGATTTATGGATTGGATACCGTGGTTATTCCGACCAACCGCCCGATGGTGCGTAAAGATCATGCTGATCAGGTTTATATGACCGAGCGTGAGAAATTCGCCGCGATTATTGAAGACATTAAAACGCGAGCGAAAGCTGGCCAGCCGGTACTTGTCGGAACCGTCTCGATTGAAAAATCAGAGCTTCTTTCTAATGCGCTGAAAAAAGATGGTATCAAGCACCAAGTCCTCAACGCGAAATTCCACGCCCATGAAGCCGAAATCGTCGAACAAGCCGGTTATCCGGGCACCGTGACGATTGCAACCAACATGGCCGGTCGTGGTACGGATATTGTTCTAGGCGGTAGCTGGAAGCAGGTACTGGGTGATATTGACGAGCCAACAGACGCACAAGTCGAAGCGGCGAAAGAGAAATGGCAGCAGCTCCACGACCAAGTGGTTGAGGCGGGTGGCCTGCACATTATTGGTACGGAGCGTCACGAGTCACGCCGTATTGATAACCAGCTTCGTGGCCGTGCCGGTCGTCAAGGTGACCCAGGTTCGACGCGTTTTTATCTGTCGATGGAAGACTCACTGATGCGCATTTTTGCCTCAGAAAAAGTCTCTAACATGATGAAACGCCTCGGGATGGGTGAAGGTGAAGCGATTGAACACCCTTGGGTGAACAAGGCAATTGAAAACGCGCAACGTAAAGTAGAGGGGCGTAACTTCGACATTCGTAAGCAGCTGCTGGAATTCGATGATGTGGCCAACGATCAGCGTAAAGTGGTCTACGAATTGCGCGACGCACTACTGGTTTCTAGCGATATCAGTGAAATGATTGAGCATAACCGTGAAGTGGTGAATGCGCTGGTTAGCCAATATATTCCGCCGCAATCGTTGGAAGAAATGTGGGATATCGCCGGCCTAGAGCAGCGCTTAAAAGCAGACTTTGATATCGAATTGCCTATCCAACAATGGTTGGATGAAGACGACAAGCTGTATGAAGAGTTACTGCGCGAGCGAATTCTGTCATCGCTGATTGATGTCTATAAGAGCAAAGAAGCGGCGGTGGGTGCTGAGACACTGCGCAACTTCGAAAAAGCGGTCATGCTGCAAACGTTGGATACGCTGTGGAAAGAGCATTTGGCGGCGATGGATCACCTGCGCCAAGGCATCCACCTGCGCGGCTATGCGCAAAAGAATCCGAAGCAGGAGTACAAGCGTGAATCGTTCGAGCTGTTTGAAGACATGCTAGAAGCGCTAAAAACCGACGTGATCACCACACTCAGCCGCGTTCGTGTGCAACAGCCTGATGACGTTGAGCGTATGGAAGCGGAGCGTCAAGCACGTGCCGAGCAAGCGGCTCGCCAACAGCAAGTAAACCACGCCAAAGCCGATAATCCACTCAGTGACGGCGAGGCGAATGCTTCAGGCAACGAAACTGTGGTGCGCGATGGCCGAAAAGTTGGCCGTAATGAGCCGTGTCCATGCGGATCAGGGAAGAAATTTAAACAATGTCACGGTAAAATCTAACCCTGACTATGTATGACTAAAAAGGCCGTTTTAGCGGCCTTTTTTTATACCCCAAGACGCGCGTTCGCCGACGTGTTTGTCATCGATATTGACAGACAGTGGATAGCGCGTAGGCGGTAGTAAGTAGGAGTATTCATGAAACGGGTTAATATTGCCGCTGGTGTGATTGTTAATGCCGCGCAAGATAAGATATTTATTACACGTCGCCATGCGGATGTGCACCAAGGCGGAATGTGGGAATTCCCCGGCGGAAAAATTGAAGCCAACGAAACCCCGCGCCAAGCCGTGGTGCGCGAGTTGCGTGAAGAAGTGGGGATTGATGCCACCGACGTCAGCCCCTTTATTTCGCTAGACTTTGATTTTCCAGACAAAGCGTTAAGCTTTGATTTTTTCTTAGTCAGTCGCTTTGAAGGGGAGCCGCAAGGGCAGGAAGGTCAGCATGGTGAGTGGGCACCGATTGCGCGTTTATCCGAGTACACTTTCCCTGAAGCGAATGACGCGGTGCTTGAGAAAATCCGTGCTCGATTTTAAGCACGGATCGTTCGTCTTGGCAGGTGGAGATTACTCCGCCTGTCCTTCTGACCATAGGTCGTCATCAGAGCTGTCTGGTGCGCCGGGAATCGCCTTTTCTTCATTGGCCCATTCCCCTAAATCAATCAACTGACAACGTTTGCTGCAAAACGGGCGATGCGGGCTGATTTCGCCCCAAACAACAGGTTGTTGGCAGGTTGGACATTTCACCACCGCGGGGGTATCACTCACGCTCATCTCCTTAACAGACACTGATAAATACCGGCATATTGTCGGCGACCTCGCGATCATCGTCAAATGGCATAAAACGGATCGCAAAACGGTTTTTGTGTCCTGAAACCAACGGATAAACGCCCAGATCGGGGTTGACCTGAATCCGGATCAGGCACGCGCCATCAGTGTCTTGTTGATAGAAGCCTTGTTTAACCTCGACATGCCCACCTTGTGCGCTTTCTCGGGTCAGTTGCAACCAAAATGCTAAGGCATGACGCAGCGGTGATAGCGTGGCGAGCCAGCCATTAATCGCGTTTTGGCGGGCGGCCAAAGGCTGATGTAACCAATGGTGGAAAATGGGCAAATCAAAACTACAGCTGCCACCGGGAATGGAGAATCGCTGTTTGATGCTGGTCAAGAAGCGATCTTCGCGTAGTGCTTGGCCAAAACGCTTGGCTTGTAAGACCGCACGTTGGTGCTCGGCCAATTGCTCAAGCAGTTGTTGCAGCTGCTGTTGGTCGACTTGGGGCACATTGGCCCATGCGTTGAGCTTTTTCTTGAGCTTATCCAAATCCTTGGCAAGATCCGCTTTTACTTGCACTTGTTCTAATATTTCCAGCAAATCAAACAGACTGCGGAAAAATTGAATATGGTGGCAAGGGGCCGATAATCCGCTCACTTCGTCCAATTGATCGAGCAGGTACTCTAGGCGCAAATAAATTCGCACCTGTTCATTGAGTGGGTGTTCATACAAAGTGAGGCTGGTCATAAATGTTTTGCGATCCTATCCGGTTACTCCCCGGTGTGATGTTGGGCGGCCAAGGTTAAATACGTCTGGTGTAAGGCATCAATCTGGTGTTGGAGTTCCGTCTCTGGTTGATCATTGTTGATGATGTCGTCGGCGACCGCAAGTCGCTGTGCACGGGTTGCTTGGGCTGCCAGAATGGCATCGACTTGCTGGCGGCTCACGCCGTCTCGCTTTAATGTCCGTGCAATTTGGGTTTGCTCATCAACATCGACCACCAAAATACGGTCTGCTAATGCCATGAGGTTATTTTCCACCAATAACGGCACCACAAGCAAACAGTAGGAAGAGCGTGCTTGCGCGCAAGCGCTGATCATCCGGGTGCGGATCATTGGGTGCAGTAAGTCATCTAACCAACGTTTGTCGTCAGGGTGAGAAAAGACCCGCTCTCTGAGCCAAGCGCGATTCAATTGCCCATCGGACTGCAAGGCTGATTCACCAAAGCGCGCGGCGATTGCCGCCAGCCCTTCACTGCCAACCGCCACCACATCGCGTGCAATCACATCAGCATCAATCACCTCAATGCCTTTGGCAGCAAACTGGTTGGCAACCGTGGTTTTGCCGCTACCGATACCGCCAGTCAGCCCGATCACTAATCCCATTAACCTATACTCCCAATACTTGTGAAAGATACCAGTGTAACAGGCCATCACCCCACAGGAGGCAGACCCAGCCGGCGATCGCAATAAAAGGACCAAAGGCAAACGGCTGTTGCAGTCCTTGCTGCTGTCGGCGGAGTACGATCGTGCCAATCACGGCGCCACTCAATGAGGCCAGCAGGATCAATAGCGGCAGTACTTGCCATCCCAGCCAAGCCCCCAAGGCGGCAAAAAGCTTAAAGTCGCCATAGCCCATGCCTTCTTTGCCGGTGATGAGCTTAAAAGCCCAAAAGAGGCTCCAAAGGCTGACATAACCGACCATGGCGCCAATCACACTTTCACTGAGGGTGACTGGGCTGATGCCGATTAGCGCAAGGCCGATGCCGGCCCACATCAAAGGTAAGGTGAGTTGATCGGGCAGCAACAGGGTTTCCCAATCAATCAAGGTTAGGGCTAGCAAGACTAAACTGGCCGCCATCACGGCGATGGCCCATGTCGGGGAGGCGAGAAGCCAAGCGGGGAGCATGCAAAGTATTGCGCTGGTCATCTCCACCAACGGATAGCGTTTACTGATGGGGAGCTGACAATGGCGGCAGCGGCCTTTTAAAGCCAGCCAACTGAGCAGCGGAATATTGTCATACCAGCGAATGGTTTGCTCACAGGCCGGACAGTGAGACGCGGGGAGACACAAATCAAAACGCTGCCCGTCAGGGGCGTCAATATTAGCATCGGGAAACGTGGCCAAGCATTCTTGGCGCCAACGACGCGCCATCATGATTGGCAAACGTGCGATAACCACATTTAAAAAGCTACCGATAATCAGGCCGAATAGGCCGGCAAGAACGATGAATAACGGCGATGAGAATATCAACATGGGACCTTCTGGGTATAAACCTTGTGCGCATCATAGCGCCTTGTGGCGAGAGACTCTATCTTGGCTAGCCAAGAACGGACATCAGATTGAAAATCGGTAAATACATGGCCACCACCAAGCCGCCAATCAATAGTCCCAGCACTAAAATTAACAGGGGCTCGATGATTTTACCGAGGTTGTCCACGGTGTTATCGACTTCGGCTTCATAGATTTGCGCGATGCGGTTGAGCATATTATCGAGTGATCCCGACTCCTCGCCAATCATCACCATTTGCGTCACCATTACAGGGAAGCTGTCGCTGTCACGCAATGCTTGGTGGAGTGGAATACCGGTCGCGGTGTGCTGGTAAACTGCGTTGAGCGCGTGAACATAATAGGCGTTGGTCATGGATTTCGTGGCCGCTTGTAAGCCAGAAAGTAACGGAATGCCGGCACTAAAGGTGGTGGCGAGGGTACGAGAAAACTTGGCAATGCAGGCTTTACTCACCACTTCACCGATGACGGGCAGTCGCAGTAGCCAGCGGTCATAGTAATATTGGTAGGTCGCGTTTTTACGCTGCAGTAGTTGGTGGGCAGCGGCAAGGCCCGCCATTATCAATGTGATGGTCAATGCGTGCTGGCTCACGATGTCGGATAAGGCGAGGACTTGTTGGGTCAGCCAAGGTAGCTCGGCGCCGAAGGAGTCAAAAATATGTTTAAATTTCGGGATCACGAATACCAGCAGATAGGCACTCACTCCCAAGGCCACGCTGATCACGATGGTGGGATAGATCATGGCTTTAATCACTTTACTACGAAGCTGCGCCTGCTTTTCACGATACAAGGTTAACCGGGCAAAGACCTGCGGCAATTGCCCGGTTTGCTCACCTGTTGCGACCAGATCGCAGTAGAAGCGATCAAACAAGGGAGTCGCTTGCGCCAACGCATCACTCAAACTGGTACCGGCTTCGAGTTGCTGGCGAATATGACGCACCAGCAAGCGCATCTCGGCTTTGACCTGATTGAGCGCGATGAGGTTGAGGGCTTGTACAATGGGGATCCCAGACTCAAGCAGGGTGGTGAGATCGCGGGAAAACTGAGTGATATCCGCCGCGTTGGCTTTGTGACGGCGCTGCTGAAAGCTCGATAGCCGACGGCGAATGATGCGTGTGGGCAAGATCGATTGGCTCGCCAACTGTTGGCGAGCATCCTGCTCGGTATAGGCGAACACCTGACCTTTTTTGTCGCCGCCTGCAGCGGCTTGGCGCCAATGAAAGAGAAACAGCGTGGGTTTGGCCATGAAGACTCCTTAGGCAAGCTGAATAACGCGAGTAAGCTCTTGAATGCTGGTGATCCCTTGGTTGAGTTTGGCAATCCCGGATTCGGCTAATCGCCACATCCCTTCCTCCGTCGCCAGTTGGGTCAGTTCGATGGCACTGGCATTGCGGTAAATAGCGCTGGCAATGGTCTCGGTCACAGGAAGCACCTCATACACACCTGTGCGACCTTGATAGCCTTGATAACACTGATAGCAGCCGTGAGGATGGGCTTGGTACAAGGTGTTTGGGGTTAAAGTCGGGTAGAGGTTGGCTAAGTGCTGAAGGTGCGGGTCATCAGCTGGATGCGGCTGTTTACACATCGGACATAAACGGCGGACCAAACGTTGGGCCACCACCAAGGTTAGAGAACTAGCAAGGTTGTAGGGCGCAATGCCCATATGAGATAAACGGGTGATGCTCTCGGCGGCGGAATTGGTATGCAGGGTTGATAACACCAGATGAYCGGTTTGCGCGGCCTTGATCCCGATTTCAGCGGTGTCGAGATCGCGAATTTCCCCCACCATGACCACATCGGGATCTTGACGCAAAAACGCACGGAGTGCGGTGGCAAAATCTAAACCAATGGCCGTATTAACGTTGACTTGGTTGACGCCCTCTAGCTGGATCTCAACCGGATCTTCGACGGTGGCTATATTGCGCTCGGGCTGATTGAGATATTTTAACCCACTGTATAAAGAGACGGTTTTGCCGCTTCCGGTTGGGCCGGTAAACAAAATCATGCCTTGCGGTCTATCCAATGCGTCTTGATAGTGCTGGCGTTGCCACTCGGTTAAGCCTAAATCATGCAAGGTTAATTGCTGTTGGCCATTATCTAGCAGACGAACCACCACTTTCTCACCCCAAATGGTTGGCAAGGTAGAGACGCGCATATCGACGGTGTGATCGGCGGTGAGGGTCAGCTTGATGCGCCCGTCCTGTGGCAAACGTCGTTCAGCAATATTGAGTTGAGCTAAGATTTTGAGCCGGGTCGATAGCCGCCGCGAGACCCCAGCCGGAGGATGGGCATAGGTTTGCAATAAACCGTCTTGGCGAAAGCGAATCTGGTAGTGATGCTCAAAGGGCTCGAAGTGTACGTCGGAGGCTTTTTTGCGCACCGCATCCACCAAGATCTGCTGAATGTAGCGACTGATGGGCGCCTGATCGCTTTGTAGCTCGGCACTGTCCTCTTGTGGGCTATCGGTGACGGTCAGAGCCGCTAAGTCCTGATCACTGATGGTGATGCCATCGCCAGTGCCATCGATATCTGCCCCGTATAAGTGGCGCAACGCAGCATCCAAATCTGGCTGACTGAGCACCACCAACCGGACATTGAGCCCAGTAGAAAAGCGAAAGTCAGCGACAGCTTCTGCGTTATCTGGGTCACTGACCCCCAGTAATAGCTCTTGGCCTTGCTGAGCAAGCGGTAGCACTTGGTGACGCTGAATTAAATCACGCCGGTCGAGGGCATAGCAGGTGTCTTTAAACGGATACTGATGGCTTTCTGCAAATGGAAGATGATGCAGGTTAGCGAGGGTATGGGCGAGCGCGGTGGGGTCAACCCCAGCATCGAGTAAATGCGCAAGACTGAGCGAGGTATGTTCGCCAATGCCCAGCATATCGCGCTGGGCATCAGTCAATAAACCGGCTTGATACAACTGAGCGGTCGGGATCATAAATAACGCTTTTCAATGCTGATAAAACCTAGCACAAGCCTGTGCTAGGTTGCGGATTGATTAGTTAGACTTAGCCTTTGCTTGGATCACCGCCTGTACTACCGTCGTCACTCGGACAGCCATTAACTTCTATGGTTTTCGATGGTTGCGTGCATGTCCACTTGCCTTTCTCGCTCCGTGCGAGTATGACATTATTACCCTCCGGCATCCCCTGCACGGCTATTTTCATGTTTCCTTTAACGCCACTAATCTCAGTGAACTCTACATCACCAGGAATACCAAGATTTTCTTTGGTTTTTTGGTCGTTGTTTGGGAACGCGCCCGTTTCCATTATCTGCGCTTCTACCACGGAGCGCATATTGGTTAATGTGGCAATCGCGGCAGTGACTTTGGCTTTGTCTTGATACTTTTGGTATTGCGGAACGGCGATGGCAGTCAGGGCGCCAATAATGCCTAATACCACCAGTAACTCAATCAAGCTAAACCCTTGTTGCTTTTTCATCCTATTTCTCTCCTCGTAATCATGAGTTGCCGCAAAGTGAGTGGGCAACAATCAGTGCCAGCACTTTACGCTCGTGCGTGTGGCGCAAAAAAGAGGGGGAACATAAGTTTGAGAGTCAAGGATAAAACCTTGATGTAACAGCGGGTTTTTTCTGTTGCAGTGTTCGACAGACTACAAATTTTTTGTCACGAAATTGTTATAAAAAGGCCGCTTGTAAGAAGCGGCCTCATCATCTTGCCAACAGAAGGGTTATTGGAAGCGCATGGATAAGTCGAGCGCAGTAACATGCTTGGTCAGCGCGCCTACGGAAATATAATCCACGCCTGTGGCAGCATAGTCGGCGAGGGTGTCCAAGGTGACGTTTCCAGACACTTCGAGGGCGACACGGCCTTGGTTGAGCGCTACCGCTTCACGCATCATGGGAATGGTGAAGTTATCCAGCATCACCACATCGGCCCCCGCATCAATGGCTTGTTGCAGTTCGGCCAAGGTTTCTGTTTCTACTTCCACTGGCTTATCGGGGTTAAGGCGACGGGCTTCTTGCACGGCATTAGCAATGCCCCCACAGGCAAGAATATGATTTTCTTTAATCAAATATGCATCGAACACCCCAATCCGATGATTATGGCCGCCACCACACGCGACCGCGTACTTCAACGCACTGCGCAGCCCTGGAATGGTTTTGCGGGTGTCGAGTAATTGGGTGTGCGTGCCATTAAGCGCCGCCACATAGGTCGCAACCTTACTGGCGCAGCCTGACAAGGTTTGAATGAAATTCATCGCATTACGCTCGCCGGTCAAAATAATCCGCGAGGGGCCGTGCAGGGTACACAGGGTTTGGTTTGGCGTCACTTTGTCGCCATCTTTGACATGCCAAGTGAGTGACACGGTACCGCCGAGTTGACGAAACACCTCATCGGCAAACGCCTGACCACAAAATACCCCAGCTTCTCGGGTGATCAAAGTAGCGGTGGAGACCGAGTCGGCAGAGATTAAGCTTGCGGTAATGTCCTGACTGGGATCAATCTCTCCTCCCAAGTCTTCTCGAAGTGTCTCAGAAACTAGACGTTTTACGTCCGCATCAAGGTGCGAGGTGAGATAAGCAAAGCGGCTATCGCTATCGTGTACCGCGCGAAATGGAGAAGTTGTCGACGTCATCTTGGCTCACTGGTGCAGTCAAAAGTTGCCGAAATGATAACCTCACTGGTGATGAAATGCAGCTACTGCCGCGGTAAACTTTTTTGTCGTCTTGTTTTTTGTACATAGCCTGTCTAAACCTTGACTATACTTGGTGTCAGCACACACTTATGAGGCGCAACAATGAAACGACTATTGGCATTATGTGCCATGTTAGCCATCGCAATACTGGGATATTGGGTATGGCAAGGGGTGCGTGCGCCAGTTACCAACAGTGGGCCGACTATGACGATCGCGGTATCGCTCACCCCGCTTGCCGCTCCAATCATTATTGCGAAGAAAAAAGGCTTTTTTGAACAACAAGGTATAGGGGTTACGTTAAGGCCTGTCCATGGTGGAGTAAAAAGCTTCAATTCGCTAATGGCGGGGGAGGCCGATCTCGCGACGGTCTCCGAAACAGTGGCGATGTTTAATAGTTTTCAACGCGATGACTTTAATATCCTCGCCAGCTTTGTAGAGTCCAATAACGACGTTAAGCT
This sequence comes from Salinivibrio sp. PR919, assembly GCF_001995355.1. Taxonomy (NCBI): domain Bacteria; kingdom Pseudomonadati; phylum Pseudomonadota; class Gammaproteobacteria; order Vibrionales; family Vibrionaceae; genus Salinivibrio; species Salinivibrio sp. PR919. Next base: position 20,063 of record NZ_MUFL01000002.1, read on the forward strand.
CTGGTCATTGACGTTGCCGATTCACCAATCTTTAGATGTGCTGGCGAATGCGCGTGTTGGCGTGGTGCAATCGAGTGCCAGCGAGTTCTTCTTAGACTTAATGCTGAATTTGAATGGTCTATCTGAGTTACCGATACGAAAGGCCTACTACTCTCCAGACCAACTTCCCGGCGCATTATTACGTGGGGAGGTGGATGCGATTTCTATTTGGGAGCCTTACGGCTATCACATCATGCAAGAGGCGCAGCAGCGTGTATCGCAATTTAACAGTAAAGGGCTGCACAACCTCTCTTTTTTATTGGCGAGCCGAAGCCCATTAAACATTCATCAACACCAGCATATGCGCCAAGTGATTGCAGGGCTCGATGACGCGATTGATTATATTCATCTTTATCCTAATGAATCAAAAGCAGTCGTGGCCGACTACTTATCGATTCCCGACAACCAGCTGGCATGGCTGTGGCAAGATTATCTTTTTCGGCTATCCCTGAGCGACGCTTTACTCCTTAGCTTGAAAAATCAAGCTATGTGGGCGCGAGAAGCTGGACTAGTGGCAGGGACGGAACCGAGCTTTCGTCGTTTGCTAAATCCTGGCCCTTTAACGGAGGCGACGCATAAGGCGAGCTTATTAAAATGAAGATAGGACAACAGTTAAGTGTCGTGGTGTATGCTTGTGCTGCGCTCACCATGATCACCTTACTTATCACCGTCGAGTTATTTTATAAACAAACTCAGGTCCAACATCGTCTCGATGCCATCGTCTCTTTACATTCACAAATTGATGCGGTGCGGGGAAGGCTTTGGTTATATCAGCAGTACCATAGCGCGGAAACACGCCAAGATGCGTATCATGCCAACCAAACCTTACTGCAACGCCTTCGTGAAAAAAACAGTGAATTGCCGTTACAGTCTATCCAAGTGATTCGCCAAGCGGCACAGAGTATCGATACTTTACTTGTCTTATCAGCGCGACGTCATAGCGAGATCAATACTACGGATACCTCGCGATTGATGGTGTTTTCTCGCTATAACATGCTATTGCAAACCATGAGTGAGGCGGCCTTCTCCATGCGTCAAGAAGCGATGCACTCAGCTGGGCAGCAACAAAAAGCCTTGCTTCTCCTCCATGGCGGTGTGCTGATCTTACTGGCGCTGTTAGTGACCGCGTTAGCCACTAACACACGGCGACGTTTCTTCCAGCGGTTAGAAGAACTGCATGACGATGTGGCGAAAATAAAGCAAGGGGATTTAACCACTCAGCTTTCACTCGAAACCTCTGACGAGATGTCTGATCTTGCCGCCCACGTTAACGAGATGAAACGTACCTTGAAAAATACTATGGTGCGCAAAGAGCAGCTTGCCGAAGAGATTGCCCAACAAACTCAGCAACTGCGAGAGCAACAGCAACAGCTAATGTATTTAGCCGAGCATGATGAACTCACGCGATTGTTTAATCGCCGCGCGTTTGAGTCACATGTGGAGGTGGCCTTGATGCGTGCTTCACGCGCGCAAACTAAAGCCGCGTTGCTGTTTATCGATGTAAACCGATTTAAAGAAGTGAATGATACCTATGGTCACGGGGTGGGGGATGAATTGCTAAAAGTCGTTAGCCAGCGGTTAAAGCTTGCGGTGCGACGCTCTGATTTAGTCGGGCGTTTAGGCGGCGATGAGTTTATTGTTTGGCTCGATTTATTGGCGGATAAACAGGCACTGCACGAGGTGATTGAGCGCATTATGCAAGAAATGCGCGCGCCCATGGTGACCAATGGTGCAGAGCTAGAGCTTTCTCTGAGTATCGGGGTGAGCTGTTTCCCCACCGATGGGCTGGAATTGCAACAATTGATGAATCAAGCTGATGCGGCCATGTATCACGCCAAAGCGAATCCAAGCGCGGGTTGCTGCTTCTATTCCAATCTGAACACCCGCGAGATAGAGTAATCGTCCAGTCCAACCATGGATAGCGGCATGTCTTTTTCAAACATCAACGATCATTGGCTGGTGGGCGCGCGCGCTTGCCCATCTCCCCACTACAACCAACGACCCGATGGGGAAGAGATTTCCTTACTGGTCATCCACAATATTAGCCTCCCGCCAGGACAGTTTGATGGACCCTATATTGAACAGTTTTTTCAAGGTCAGCTCGACGCGAGTGAGCACCCTTATTTTGCTGAGATCGCCGATCTTCGCGTCTCCGCGCACCTACTGATCCGACGAGATGGAAGTGTGATCCAGTTTGTACCATTCAACGAGCGTGCGTGGCATGCTGGCGCTTCGTGTTTTGACGGACGCGAGCAATGCAATGACTTTTCGATCGGTATCGAGCTCGAGGGCACGGATGACCTACCTTATACCGATCCGCAGTACCAAGCTTTAGCGACRATCACCCGTACGCTGATGCAGTATTATCCAGCCATTACCTGTGATCGTATTACCGGCCATGAACATATTGCGCCGGGAAGAAAAACCGATCCGGGCCCTGCATTTGATTGGCCCTACTATAATTCGCTGATCGTCAAATAGTGTGGCGGCATCACGCGCTTGTTTAGGCTCGTGGGGCTGTAAAAAAGCGACTTGTTAATAAAGTGTTTATTGGTCAGACCAATTTTTGCGAGCCAGAGTGTGCCGACTGTCACCTTAAAGATACAGTCGTTTCCATGATGTCAATCAAASTTCWGGTGGACACAATATCTGCTGTCTGGTAACTTTAAAGGATTATAAAAAATTGGTATTACCAATTGACAACCAGTCAGTTTCTGTCGAAGGCAGTGAAAGCTGCTAAGACGGATGGTCAACAAAAACAATGGCATATCAAAGAATTCGTCAACCCAAACTCTCAGACGTTATCGAGAAAGAGCTCGAAGGTTTAATTCTGGAAGGCACTTTATCGCCGGGCCAGAAGTTACCGCCTGAGCGGGAGTTGGCAAAACAATTTGATGTGTCGCGTCCGTCAGTGCGTGAAGCGATCCAGCGACTTGAAGCTAAAAAGTTGCTGACGCGTAAACAAGGTGGCGGCACTTTTGTCAGTGAACGACTGTGGCAGCGATTCTCTGAACCCCTGCTAGAGTTATTGGCGGACCATCCTGAAACCCAACTTGATTTGCTGGAGTCACGTCATGCGCTGGAAGGCATCTCTTCTTACTTTGCCGCCCTTCGCGGCACGAAAGAAGACTTCAAGCGGATATGTGACTGCCATGATGCAATTCGTCATGCGCAGCAACAAGGGGACTTAGAGGCAGAAGCCTCGGCTGTCATGCAGTATTTAGTTGCAGTAACGGAAGCGGCACACAATGTGGTGCTGCTTTATATTATGCGCAGTCTTGCGCCGCTGCTGGAGCAGAATATTCTGCAAAACTTTGAGCTACTTTACCGCCGCCAAGAAACGGTGGAAAACGTCAGCCGACACCGGGCTGAGATCGTGGATGCGATTACTGCTGGCGAACCAGAAAAAGCCAGACAGGCGTCACATGCACACTTAGCTTACATTGAGGAAACTCTGTTGGATCTTGGCCGTGAAGAAAGCCGTCGAGAACGGTCTCTGCGTCGAATTCAACAACGCAAGGACGAGTTGGAATAATACCGGATTCGCCCAAAAGAAAGGGCAAGCGGTGTCTCCAGCTGCGACAACGTTTGTTTTGTATGAGTCAATCAACGAAAGGATAGATCGCCATGTCTGAAGTCATGAAACATGACGTGGACGCACTTGAGACTCAAGAGTGGCTACAAGCCCTCGAGTCAGTCGTTCGTGAAGAAGGTGTAGAACGTGCCCAGTTCCTTCTGGAGCAAGTACTGGGACAAGCACGTTTAGACGGTGTTGACATGCCAACTGGCGTGACCACCAACTATGTAAATACCATTCCTGCCGATCAAGAACCTGCTTACCCAGGTGATGTGAATCTGGAACGTCGTATCCGTTCTATCATTCGTTGGAACGCAATCATGATCGTGTTGCGTGCGTCCAAGAAAGATTTAGAGCTGGGTGGCCACATGGCATCATTCCAGTCATCGGCTGCTTTCTACGAGACCTGTTTCAACCACTTCTTCCGTGCGCCGAATGAAAAAGACGGCGGCGATTTGGTGTATTATCAAGGTCACATCTCTCCAGGTATCTACGCGCGTGCGTTTGTTGAAGGTCGTCTCACTGCTGAGCAGCTCGACAACTTCCGCCAAGAAGTAGACGGTAAAGGTATTTCTTCTTACCCACACCCGAAACTGATGCCTGAATTCTGGCAATTCCCTACCGTTTCTATGGGTCTGGGTCCTATTGCGTCTATCTACCAAGCGCGTTTCCTCAAGTATCTGCACGGTCGCGGTCTGAAAGACACCTCAGAGCAACGCGTTTATGCGTTCTTGGGTGATGGTGAGATGGATGAGCCAGAATCACGTGGTGCGCTGTCGTTCGCGGCCCGTGAAAAACTGGACAACCTATGCTTCCTGATCAACTGTAACCTGCAGCGCCTTGATGGCCCTGTAATGGGTAACGGTAAGATCATCCAAGAGCTAGAAGGCCTATTCAAAGGTGCTGGCTGGAACGTGATCAAAGTGGTTTGGGGTTCTGGCTGGGATAAACTGCTGGCGAAAGATACCTCAGGTAAACTGCTGCAGTTGATGAACGAAACCATCGACGGCGATTACCAAACCTTCAAGTCAAAAGATGGCGCCTACGTGCGTGAGCACTTCTTCGGTAAGTATCCAGAAACAGCGGCTTTGGTTGCTGATATGACCGACGAAGAAATCTTTGCACTGAAGCGTGGTGGTCATGAGCCATCAAAACTGTTTGCTGCGTTCAAAGCGGCACAAGAGTGCAATGACCGTCCAACCGTTATCCTAGCGAAAACCGTTAAAGGTTACGGCATGGGTGAAGCGGCAGAAGGTAAGAACATCGCGCACCAAGTGAAGAAAATGGACATGACCCACGTCATTGCCATGCGTGATCGTCTTGGCCTGCAAGACTTGCTGTCTGATGAAGACGTACAAAACCTGCCTTACCTACAGTTGGAAGAAGGTTCAGCGGAGTATGAGTACCTGCACGCGCGCCGTAAAGCGCTGCACGGTTACACCCCGCAACGTCTGCCTAACTTTACTAAAGAGCTAACACTGCCAAAACTGGATGATTTCTCAGCCCTGCTGTCTGAGCAGAAGCGTGATATCTCCACCACCATGGCCTTTGTACGCTCTTTGAATGTATTGCTGAAAGACAAAAACATCGGCAAAAACATTGTACCTATCATTGCTGACGAAGCGCGTACTTTCGGTATGGAAGGCCTGTTCCGTCAAGTAGGTATCTACAACCCACATGGTCAGACATACACCCCTGAAGACCGTGGTGTGGTGTCTTACTACAAAGAAGACCAAGGCGGTCAAGTACTGCAAGAAGGGATCAACGAGCTAGGCGCGATGTCATCGTGGGTAGCGGCGGCGACCTCTTACAGCACCAACGATCTGCCAATGATCCCATTCTACATCTACTACTCAATGTTCGGCTTCCAACGTGTTGGCGACATGGCGTGGATGGCAGGTGACCAACAAGCACGTGGTTTCCTATTGGGTGCTACTGCCGGTCGTACTACCCTGAACGGTGAAGGTCTGCAGCACGAAGACGGTCACAGCCATATTCTGGCGAGCACTGTGCCTAACTGTGTTTCTTACGACCCAACCTTCGCGTACGAAGTGGCAGTGATCATGCAAGACGGTATCCGTCGCATGTACGGTCCTGACCAAGAAAACATCTACTACTACCTGACGCTGATGAACGAAAACTATCATCAGCCAGCCATGCCTGAGGGCGCGGAAGAAGGTATCCGTAAAGGTATCTACAAGCTAGAAACCTACACGGGCGACAAAGCGAAAGTTCAGCTAATGGGCTCTGGCACCATCATGACTGAAGTGCGCAAAGCGGCGAAACTGCTTAGCGATGAGTACGGTGTAGCGTCTGACGTATACAGCGTGACTTCGTTCAACGAGTTGGCACGTGACGGCCAAGATGCAGAGCGCTTCAACATGTTGCACCCAGATGCAGACGCACAAGTTCCTTACATCCAAACTGTAATGGGAACTGAGCCTGCGATTGCTGCGACTGACTACATGAAGAACTACGCTGACCAAGTTCGCGCGTTTATCCCAGCGGAATCTTACAAAGTTCTGGGTACTGACGGCTTTGGTCGTTCTGACAGCCGCGAAAACCTACGTCGTCACTTCGAAGTGAACGCAGGCTATGTGGTTGTTGCGGCGCTTAACGAGCTGGCTAAGCGTGGCGATGTTGACAAGAAACTGGTAGCGGACGCTATCAAGAAATTCGACATCGATACCAACAAAGTAAACCCGCTGTTCGCGTAAGAGGCTGAAATAATGTCAATCGAGATTAATGTACCTGACATCGGTGCTGATGAAGTAGAAGTGACTGAGATCCTTGTTAGCGTTGGCGACAAGGTCGAAGAAGAACAGTCGTTAATCACCGTTGAAGGTGATAAAGCATCCATGGAAGTGCCTGCATCACAAGCGGGCGTGGTCAAGGAAATCAAAATTGCTGAGGGTGACAAAGTTACCACTGGCTCTTTGATTATGATCTTCGAAGCCGATGCGCCAGCGCAAAGCGCACCAGCTCAAGAGGCGGCACCAGCCGCCCCTGCTGCTCCAGCGGCTGCGTCAGAAATCAAAGAAGTGCACGTGCCTGATATCGGTGGTGACGAAGTCGAAGTCACCGAGATCATGGTTGCGGTTGGCGATACCATTGAAGAAGAGCAGTCACTGATCACTGTTGAAGGCGATAAAGCCTCAATGGAAGTGCCTGCACCGTTTGCGGGTACCGTTAAAGAAATCAAGATCGCGGCGGGTGACAAGGTGTCAACTGGCTCACTGATCATGATGTTCGAAGTGGGTGGTAGCGCGCCAGCGCAAGCGCCTGCAGCCGCCGAGGCACCAGCAGCGCCTGCAGCAGCACAAGCCAAAGACGTTCACGTCCCTGATATCGGTGGCGATGAAGTTGAAGTGACTGAAATCATGGTGGCGGTAGGCGACACCATCGAAGAAGAGCAGTCACTGATCACCGTTGAAGGCGACAAAGCGTCAATGGAAGTCCCTGCACCGTTTGCGGGTACAGTGAAAGAAATCAAAGTGGCCGCGGGCGATAAAGTCTCGACGGGTTCGTTGATCATGGTCTTCGAAGTTGCCGGTAGCGCACCAGCAGCGCCTGCACCTGCAGCGGCACCTGCTGCTGAGAAGGCGGCACCCGCTCCTGCAGCCAAAGCTRACGCCCCAGCGGCTAAAGCTGACGCTGGCAAAGACGAGTTTGTAGAGAACAAAGAATACGCGCATGCGTCTCCTGTTGTTCGTCGTCTGGCCCGTGAATTTGGCGTGAACCTTGCGAAGGTAAAAGGTAGTGGCCGTAAAGGACGCGTACTGAAAGAAGACGTTCAGAGCTTTGTAAAAGAAGCGCTGAAACGCCTTGAATCGGGTGCAGCATCGGGTTCAGGCGACGGTAGCGCACTGGGTCTGCTCCCTTGGCCAAAAGTGGACTTCAGCAAATTCGGTGAAACCGAAGTTAAACCACTGTCTCGCATTAAGAAAATCTCTGGTGCGAACCTAGCACGTAACTGGGTGATGATCCCGCACGTGACGCAGTGGGACAACGCTGATATCACTGAAGTGGAAGCGTTCCGTAAAGAACAAAATGCGATCGAGAAGAAGAAAGAGTCTGGCATGAAGATCACCCCATTGGTGTTCATCATGAAAGCGGCTGCGAAAGCGCTAGAAGCTTTCCCTTCGTTCAACTCGTCGCTATCTGAAGACGGTGAAAGCCTGATCCTTAAGAAGTATGTCAACATCGGTATCGCCGTTGACACGCCAAACGGTCTGGTTGTGCCTGTGTTCAAAGACGTGAACAAAAAAGGCATCTACGAGTTATCTGAAGAGCTGATGGCGGTTTCTAAGAAAGCTCGTGCAGGCAAGCTCACTGCCTCTGATATGCAGGGTGGTTGCTTTACCATCTCGAGCCTAGGTGGCCTAGGCGGTACGGCATTTACGCCAATCGTCAATGCACCAGAAGTGTCTATCTTGGGTGTGTCTAAGTCAGAAATGAAACCAGTATGGAACGGTAAGGACTTTGAACCTCGCCTAATGCTGCCATTGTCTCTGTCTTACGATCACCGTGTGATTGACGGTGCCGAAGGCGCGCGCTTTATTACTTACCTCAACGGCTTGTTGTCAGACATCCGCCGTTTGGTACTGTAATCGCGTCACCGACAACACCCTCCGGCCCGTTATGGGCCGGTTGGGAATTGTTGTGCAGCTCACAGGCTATGGGTTTTTATTTTTCAGCCCATTAACATGGCTGTAAACTGTGGCTTCCAAACTCCCACAACAATAAAAAATTACCGCTCTTAGCCTGTCAGGGAATAAGACTACAACGAGGTCAGAATGAGTAAAGAAATCAAAGCGCAAGTCGTCGTCCTTGGCGCTGGTCCTGCTGGATACTCCGCCGCCTTCCGCTGTGCCGACCTAGGTTTGGAAACAGTATTGGTTGAACGTTACAACACCCTAGGTGGTGTATGTCTAAACGTTGGTTGTATCCCTTCTAAAGCCCTACTTCACGTTGCCAAAGTGATCGAAGAAGCCAAAGCCATGGCGGATCACGGTGTGGTTTTCGGCGAGCCACAAACCGATATCGACAAAATTCGCACTTGGAAAGATAAGGTTATCGGTCAGCTGACCGGTGGTCTGGGTGGCATGGCCAAGCAGCGTAAAGTGACTGTTGTTAACGGTAAAGGCCGTTTCACTGGCGCGAACACCCTAGTAGTTGAAGGTGATGAAACCACCACTATCAATTTTGATAATGCCATCATTGCGGCGGGCTCTCGTCCAATCGAACTGCCATTTATCCCGCATGAAGACCCACGTATTTGGGACTCAACGGACGCGCTTGAGCTCAAAGAAGTACCAGAGAAATTGCTGGTAATGGGCGGTGGTATCATCGGTCTAGAAATGGGTACGGTTTATCACTCGCTAGGTTCACAAATCGACGTTGTTGAAATGTTCGATCAAGTGATCCCTGCTGCGGATAAAGACGTGGTGAAGGTCTTCACCAAGCGTATCAGCAAGAAATTTAACCTGATGCTAGAAACCAAGGTGACCGCGGTAGAAGCCAAAGAAGACGGCATCTACGTCACCATGGAAGGCAAAAAAGCGCCAGCAGAGCCTGTACGCTATGATGCCGTTCTGGTTGCCATCGGCCGTACACCAAACGGTAAGCTACTTGACGCTGGCCAAGCGGGCGTTGAAGTTGATGACCGTGGCTTTATCCGTGTTGATAAGCAAATGCGTACTAACGTGCCACATATCTATGCAATTGGCGATATCGTTGGTCAGCCAATGCTTGCGCATAAAGGTGTGCATGAAGGCCACGTTGCCGCAGAAGTCATTGCTGGTAAGAAGCACTACTTCGATCCTAAAGTGATCCCATCGATTGCTTACACTGAGCCAGAAGTGGCATGGGTCGGTAAGACCGAGAAAGAGTGTAAGGAAGAGGGCATTAACTACGAAGTGGCTACCTTCCCATGGGCCGCGTCTGGTCGTGCGATCGCGTCTGATTGTGCCGACGGTATGACTAAGATGATCTTCGATAAAGACACTCATCGCGTGATCGGTGGTGCGGTTGTTGGTACTAACGGTGGTGAACTGTTAGGCGAGATTGGCCTTGCTATCGAGATGGGTTGTGATGCCGAAGATGTCGCATTGACAGTACACGCTCACCCAACTTTGCATGAGTCTGTTGGTCTTGCCGCAGAAGTGTTTGAAGGCTCAATCACTGACCTGCCAAATCCAAAAGCAAAGAAAAAGAAATAAACCGCGCGTTTATCGTTTTCTGATTAAGCCCCGCCATGCGGGGCTTTTTTATATCTGTTAGGTACCGCTTAAGAATAAAAAAAGCGGGCCAAAGCCCGCTTCGTGCGTCAGAAGATAGCGTTTAAAGCTTAAAGCTCCCAACCAAGGTATCAAGACGTTTAGAAAGATCGCGCAGTGACTCACTGGCTTCTGCCATGGTGTTGGCGGTATCAGCGGTTTGCTGCGAGCTGTGATTAATCTCTTCAATATTTTGGTTAATGTCATTCACCACGGTGGACTGCTCCTCGGTAGCCGTCGCCACTTGGGTGTTCATATCCGAGATTTGGACAATTTGCTCGTTGATCAAATTGAGTGCTTGTGACGCCTCGTCGGAAGCATTGACCCCTTCGGCCGTCATCGCTCGGCTTTGCTCCATGGCTTGCACCGCATTGCTCGCTTCTTGTTGGAGGCGATCGATCATGGTTTGAATTTCATCGGTAGAGTCAGATGTACGACTTGCCAAACTGCGCACCTCGTCGGCAACAACCGCAAATCCGCGTCCTTGTTCGCCCGCTCGTGCCGCTTCAATCGCCGCATTGAGTGCCAGTAAATTCGTTTGCTCGGAGATACCGCGGATCACATCCAAAATGCCGCCAATCGAGTCAGTATTCTCTGCTAATGCACTGACGACCTTGGACATGTTCTCCATGTCATCGGCTAGGCGTGCAATCGTATCTCGCGCTTGGGTAACGACTTGTTGGCCACTGGCTGCACCATCAGAGGCTTGATTCGCAGCGCTGGCGGCATTGGCCGCATTCCCAGCAATCTCATTGACGGTAGCGCCCATCTCGTTAATCGCGGTCACCACCTGAACGGTACGATCTCGCTGATGTTCACTTTGCGATTGCGTGGCGCTGGCTTGTGCTGAGACCTGTTCGGCAGCGCTTCTTAGCTCACCACCCGTGGCGGCCACATCTGAGACTAGGCGGTGGATTTTTTCYACAAAGCTATTGAAACCAGACGCGAGTTGGCCAATTTCATCTTGGCTGTTGATGTCCACACGTTGGCGCAGATCGCCTTCACCTTCACCTATTTCACGGAATACATTGGCGACATATTGGATAGGCTTGGTAATGGTCGCAGCAAGCCAGATGGCGACAACAACGAACAATAGGCCGACGACGACAGAGACCATTAAAATTTGGTTGCGCGTTTGATTCAGCGGGGCATAGACTTCGTCTGCTGGGACGTCTGCGATCACAAACCAATCCATGGAAGGCACATAGCTAGAGGCGAGTAAAAGTTCATCACCATTCACTTTGGTGTCGAGTAAATTGAAGTCACCTTTGTTAAGCAGGCTACGTGCTTGAGCACCATATAAGTCGGTAAGGTTCTTCTCTCCCATTAGGCTGGTGTCGCGATGGAGCTGAACTTCGCCCTGCGCATTGACGAGAAAAACAAAGCCGGATTGCTCAATCTTGAATTGATTCAGAAATTGCGTCATGTCATCCAGTGAGCGTGAAAACCCAGCCAGGCCTGTCCCGTTAAGTTGCTGGAAGTTCACGAACAGTTTGAGATCCCCATTATCCTCTTGGAACACTTGCGCCATGGTGGCATTGCCACTGTCTAGGAAGTTATAGAACCACCCATCTTTATCGCGGGTCAGGACCCGCAAGAAGCCATTCTGATTCCAGTACTGCCCCGTCTTACGGTTCGCAATACTGGCGTCATTCAGTCCATATTGTGCTCGCAATATATTGAGTTGCTCGATGACACGCGCTTCTTCATTAGCTGTCATGTCGCTACTGATCATATCGAGCATTACAGGGTTTGAGGCTAACTGGCGTGCGGCGGATTGTAGCTGGTTGACTTCACTATCAATCGAATCGCGAAATTGGGTGAGGGTGGTTGGCAGCTCGTTCTCCAACAGCCGCTTTTCCATAATATCTCGAGCTTGGCTTAAGCTCATGTAGCTGATAATCGCCGTGGAGGCGATAACGGCTGACACAAAGGCCAAGATGAGTTTTTGTTTAATAGTGAGTTGGTTTAGCTTCATGCCCTTCTCTCTACAAGTCAATGAATACAGGGTTTGCCACGCAATAGGGTGACAAAAACTAGGATATTTTTATGGTACTAATGTCTAAGTTAGCAGAAGTGTGTGAATGGTTAACGACGTATCGGCGAGAACCCCACAAACTTAACGGAACAGTTCGGTTTTATTGATAAAAATAATACCTATTGCGCAGTTTCAACAGCAAAGGGGAATAATACCTTTCTACCGCGGATGTGAAGCTGTGAACTWGATAACATACTGATTACTGCGTCGTGGAAAAAAGCGGTGTAGAATCAGTCACAACCGCGACACATGCTGTGAGTAGTGTGAGAAGAATAGGGATTAGCGCGCTGCGTCACTAAGACCTAAGTCGTATGTTTCATAAAAGGGGTAGATTTTAATTTTAAGTTAAAAATGCTATCCTCACGCAGCGGTTACGTGCTCGAACCCTCGTCTTGCTGGAAAATTTTAATAAACTTCGCCGGATAAGCGTGATACGAGTACTAACACTTTCCAAGGATGTTGGATCACACGATCTGACCGAGAAAAGAGGAAATAGTCGTGCTTGAAGCCTACCGTAAACACGTCGAAGAACGTGCCGCTCAGGGCATTGTGCCTAAACCGCTGAACGCTGAGCAAACCGCCAGTCTGATAGAACTGTTGAAAAACCCGCCCGCTGGCGAAGAAGAAACACTGGTCTACCTACTTGAAAATCGAATTCCGCCCGGCGTGGACGAAGCGGCTTATGTGAAAGCTGGCTTTCTTGCCGCGCTCGCGAAGGGAGAAGCAAGCTCTCCGCTCATTAGTCGTGAACGCGCTACTGAGCTATTAGGGACCATGCAAGGCGGTTATAACATCGAACCGCTTATCGCACTGCTTGATGATGCCACGTTGGCACCGATTGCGGCAARGGCCTTGTCTCAGACTCTGCTAATGTTCGACGCGTTTTATGACGTTGAAGATAAAGTGAAAGCAGGGAATACCTACGCCAAGCAAGTGATGGAATCTTGGGCTAACGCCGAGTGGTTCTTAAACAAGCCGCAAATCCCTGAAAAAGTGACGTTGACGGTGTTCAAAGTATCAGGTGAAACCAACACCGATGACTTATCGCCCGCACCCGATGCTTGGTCGCGCCCTGATATTCCGCTCCACGCGCTGGCCATGTTAAAGAACGAGCGCGAGGGCATTCAGCCGGATAAGCCCGGTGAGATTGGTCCGATTGCGCAAATGAAAGCGCTGGAAGAAAAAGGTCATCCACTGGTTTACGTGGGTGATGTAGTCGGTACGGGTTCGTCACGGAAATCAGCGACCAACTCTGTGCTGTGGTTTATGGGCAAAGATATTCCTAATGTGCCGAACAAGCGCTTTGGTGGTTTTTGTTTAGGTGGAAAAATCGCGCCGATTTTCTTCAATACCATGGAAGATGCGGGTGCGTTGCCGATTGAGCTAGATGTTAGCAAGCTCAACATGGGTGATGTGATTGACTTGTATCCGGCCGACGGCAAGGTATGTAAGCATGGCACCGACGAGGTCTTGTCTACTTTCCAACTGAAAACCGATATCTTATACGATGAAGTGCGCGCCGGGGGCCGTATTCCTCTCATCATCGGCCGTGGTTTGACCGACAAAGCGCGTGAGAGTTTAGGCCTTGAGCCTTCGGACGTATTCCGTCGTCCGCGTCCTGTTGCGGACTCTACCAAAGGGTTTACGTTGGCACAGAAAATGGTCGGTAAAGCCTGTGGTGTCGAGGGTGTCCGCCCCGGTACCTATTGCGAGCCAAAAATGACCACCGTGGGTTCACAAGATACCACGGGTCCGATGACGCGTGATGAGCTAAAAGATTTAGCCTGTTTGGGCTTCACCGCTGATCTCACTATGCAGTCATTCTGCCACACATCCGCTTATCCAAAACCTGTGGATGTCGAAACCCACCACACACTGCCGGACTTCATTATGAACCGTGGTGGTGTGTCATTGCGTCCGGGTGATGGTGTCATCCACTCATGGCTCAACCGAATGCTGCTGCCCGATACCGTGGGAACCGGCGGTGATTCACACACCCGTTTCCCGCTGGGGATCTCGTTCCCTGCCGGTTCAGGTTTGGTGGCCTTTGCGGCTGCAACCGGCGTGATGCCACTGGATATGCCAGAGTCAGTTCTGGTGCGCTTTAAAGGCGAAATGCAGCCTGGGGTCACCTTACGTGACTTAGTGCATGCCATTCCATATTTTGGTATTAAGCAAGGTCTCCTGACGGTTGAGAAATCTGGCAAAATCAACGAATTCTCAGGCCGTGTTTTGGAAATTGAAGGGGTGGAGCACCTGACTGTTGAGCAAGCCTTTGAGCTGTCGGATGCATCCGCAGAGCGTTCAGCGGCTGGCTGTACGGTCAAGCTGTCACAAGAGTCAGTGGCAGAGTACCTTGAGTCGAACATCGTGATGTTGAAGTGGATGATCGCCGAAGGCTATGGCGACCGTCGTACCATCGAACGTCGTATCCAAGCGATGGAGCAATGGCTCGCTAACCCTAGTTTGATGGAAGCGGATAAAGATGCCGAGTACGCGCATGTGCTCGAAATCGATCTGGCAGACATCAAAGAGCCGATTCTGTGCGCGCCGAACGACCCAGATGATGCCCGCACCTTGTCGGATGTTGCTGGCGATAGCGTCGATGAAGTCTTTATCGGTAGCTGTATGACCAACATTGGTCACTTCCGTGCAGCCGGTAAACTGCTGGATAAATTCGGTGGCAGTTTATCGACCCGTATGTGGGTAGCACCACCGACGAAGATGGATAGAGATCAGCTAACAGCAGAAGGCTATTACGGTATTTATGGCCGTGCTGGGGTGCGGATTGAAACGCCAGGGTGTTCATTGTGTATGGGGAACCAAGCGCGTGTGGCAGAGAAATCGACCGTATTGTCGACCTCGACCCGTAACTTCCCGAACCGTTTGGGAACCGGCGCCAATGTGTATCTTGCCTCAGCGGAGCTTTCGGCGGTAGGTGCGATCCTAGGACGTATTCCCACCAAAGAGGAATACCTCGAATACGCCGAGCAAATTAATGCCACTGCAGCAGATACCTATCGCTATCTGAACTTCCACCGTATGGACGAATACACGCAAAAAGCGGATAACGTCATTATCAAAGCCGCGGTCTAGCCGGCTTTATCTAACGCCCTCTTCGGAGGGCGTTTTTTTATCCTGATGATGCTGTTGGTCTGAATGGCTTATTGTTCACTTTGCGTGGCAATCAGGCGGGCGATATTCTCCGCTGTGCGGCGCAGATTCTCCGCCGTGTGTGCAAAAGCATGTTGTAAATCACAGGGACCTGATTGAATCGGCAAGATAGTGGTAACTCCGCGTTCGTATAAGGCTTCGCAATCGTCGCCAACGCGGCCTGCGAGTACTATCACAGGAACATCAAACTGCTTCGCGACCTGTGCCAAGGCGGCGGGCACCTTACCATGCAGCGTTTGACCATCGACTTTTCCTTCGCCGGTTACCAACCAATTGGCTTGTGCTATGTAAGGGGTGGCTTGGCTGCGTTCTAGCAAGAGCGCCACACCGGGGACCAATTGCGCTCCGAGTAAGCCCCCCAAAGTGGCACCAATTCCACCGGCCGCGCCGGCGCCTGCAAATTGTGCAATCGATTTGCCGAGCTGATAGCGACAGAGGCTGGCAAAACGATGCAGGTGTTGCTCCAGTTGACGAACCTGATCCGGTGACGCGCCTTTTTGGGGCGCAAATACAGTTGCCGCACCTTGTGGACCACATAGCGGATTATCCACATCACATGCAGCCGTTAATCGGACGCGTTTAAGTCGGGGATCGAGCTGGCTCAGATCAAGGTGCGCGAGCTTACCTAAGCCATCACCGGTTGGCGGAATGGGCGCATCCTGGCTATCGAGCAATTTTGCCCCCAAGGCGACCAAGATACCTGCGCCCGCATCTGTGGTGGCGCTGCCGCCTAAGCCGATAATAATTTCATCGACATCATGTGCGAGGGCGGCACGAATAAGCTCTCCAGTCCCTAGGCTGGTGGTGTGTAGTGGGTTGCGTTGATGGTGAGCGAGCAGGGGCAAGCCAGATGCGCTGGCCACGTCGATGATCGCGAGTCGCTGCGAAGGGACGATAACATAGCTGGCGGTGAGCGATGAAAAATCGGGACCAGTCACTCGGCAAGTGTGAAAATCGCCGCCTAATTGCTGGGCAAAACTTTGCGCCGTCCCTTCACCGCCATCGGCCATGGGAAGCAAGGTAAAATGCGCCTTGGGTAGTATACGCGCCATGCCGTCATGGATGGCTTGCGCAGCCTCGCCAGCTGAAAGGCTTTCTTTGAACGAATCAGGGGCTATCACTATATGCATCGGCTACTCCTTTCCAGACGCGACCACGTTGATGAGGCTGATATATCCTTCCTACTTGAAGCCGCAGCGGTGTTGGCTACGTTCGTTCACTCCAATCACATAGTCTATCTATGCTCATGGGGACTCACTCACTGGCTACCTACCTGCAACGCCAAGTTGTCTGGATATAGTATTTAAGTATGGCGAAGGTGGCAGTTTGATGACAGTCTCGAGTTGGCAATTGATAGAAAAACTCGGACAATAGCCGCTCATTTTGGAGGTGGATGTGGATTACGAATTTTCCCGCAATAGTTTTGATGACAGCTATCGCATTGTGTTCTCTATGGGGCATGAGGCCATGGGACGTTGGTTGCTTGATGAGTTGGGTACCGACCTGAGTGAGGTGGATGCGTGGTTAGCCACCTTTACCCAGTTGCGTCAAGAGCAGCAATGGCGAGGACACACCTTCACGCTGACGGCCAGTCCTGAAGAAGTGGTGGTGATGGCCAATGCGATGTTACAAACGCCCTCTGACGAGGCGACGGATACGTTGAGTGCTCAAGACCYACAGTTTTACGATCAAGAAAGCAGTGCTGCTTGTGGTTATGAAGACTTTCTGGCCATGCTCGAAGCGTATCGTGATTTTATTGCGCGCTACGGACGCCGTACGCGATAACCTGCCGGCGAGTGACGCTGACACTCGCCTCCTTCCTATAAGACATCCGCACGTGGCTCGCTTTGGTGCATCGTCCTCCTCGTGATGAATCTATGCGTCGAGATGGTGAATAGTTTGCACTAAAAAAGTGCAAATGTGCGCCTTCCCCCAGTTAGTTTCTGTAATGTCCTGATTTTTATCTAATTAATAGTTGGCATATCTCTTGATACTTATTGACTGATGCAAACATAAGGACTCAGGAGAAGGATATGAAACTGATTAGCGCCATTATCAAGCCTTTTAAGCTTGATGACGTCCGTGAAGCACTATCCGACGTCGGCATTGACGGCATGACAGTGTCAGAAGTGAAAGGATTTGGCCGCCAAAAAGGGCACACCGAACTGTATCGCGGCGCCGAATACCAAGTCGATTTTTTGCCGAAGGTGAAACTCGAAATCGCCGTCCAGAGCGATAGTGTTGATGCCGTGGTGGAAGCGATTTCCAAGGCGGCACAAACCGGCAAAATCGGCGACGGTAAGATTTTTGTCTTTGACCTCCAGCAAGCCGTGCGGATCCGCACTGGCGAAATGGATCTGGAAGCAATTTAATCACAGGGAGTAATCACAATGGAATTGGTCAATACGGTTACTGAGTTACGTTACGCACTCGACACCTTCTTTTTCCTTCTATCCGGTGCGTTGGTGATGTGGATGGCGGCTGGGTTTGCCATGTTAGAGGCAGGGCTAGTTCGCTCGAAAAACACCACTGAGATCCTCACCAAAAATATTTGCTTGTATGCGATTGCTTGCACCATGTATCTGTTGGTGGGCTACAACATCATGTATGTCGATAACAGTGCGGGTGGCTTTATGCCCTCGTTTGGTTCGCTGATTGGAACGCAAGCGGCCGATGCAGATCACTCTCTTGAATCGGACTTCTTTTTCCAAGTGGTGTTTGTTGCTACTGCAATGTCTGTGGTCTCGGGCGCCGTGGCAGAGCGTATGAAGCTGTGGGTATTCTTGCTGTTTTCTGTGGTGCTCACCGCGGTCATCTATCCGGTAGAGGGTTACTGGACATGGGGTGGTGGCTTCTTATCCGAAGCAGGCTTTAGCGATTTTGCTGGCTCAGGTATCGTGCATATGGCGGGCGCGTCAGCTGCATTAGCGGGGGTAATCTTACTGGGGGCACGCAAAGGAAAATACGGCAAAAACGGTCAAGTGAATCCGATTCCTGGCTCGAACCTGCCTCTAGCGACCTTGGGTACCTTTATCCTATGGTTCGGTTGGTTCGGCTTTAACGGTGGTTCACAGCTGATGGTGTCAGACTTTGAAAACGCCACGGCGGTAGGACAAATTTTCTTGAACACCAATGCGGCGGCGGCAGCCGGTGCGATTGCTGCCTTACTGGTGTGTAAAACACTATGGGGCAAAGCCGATTTGACAATGATCTTAAACGGTGCATTGGCCGGTTTGGTCGCCATTACCGCTGATCCCTTATCCCCCACGCCAGTCGCTTCGCTTATTATCGGTGCGGTATCGGGCGGCATTGTGGTGTTTAGCATCGTCGGCCTCGATAAAATTAAAATCGACGATCCAGTGGGTGCGATTTCGGTGCACGGTGTGTGTGGTTTCTTTGGCTTGATGGTCGTGCCGCTGAGCAACGCAGACGCAAGCTTTGGTGCACAATTGCTGGGGGCGGCCGTGATCTTCGCTTGGGTCTTTGGTGCGAGCTTTGTGGTGTGGTTGGTACTGAAGAAAACCATGGGCATTCGTGTTACCGAAGAAGAAGAGATGTCAGGCATGGATTTGCATGACTGCGGTATTGATGCATATCCCGAATTCGTTAGCGTGAAATAGTCACTCGTACGGCACTTAGTTAAACTCTGAAACGAAACCTTACATTTTTGATGTTGGGTTTCGTTTTTTTTTGCGTGGCAGAATATTGAGCCCAAAATCATTAGCTGTATACTAACGAAACTGAGAAACGTTATCATTTATCGTCTAATTTAAGGACTGTTACGATGAAAAAACTGCTAATCGCCTCTGCTGTTACGGCTAGCTTATTAGGAACGAGCGCCGCCTTTGCCGCTGAAGAAGTGAACGTCTACTCGTATCGTCAACCTTTTTTGATTGAGCCTATGTTCGATGCGTTTACTGAAGAGACGGGCATCAAAGTCAACGTGAAGTTTGCTAAACAAGGTATGGCGGAGAAGGTGAAGCAGGAAGGCGAATACAGTCCTGCAGATGTATTGCTGACCGTCGATATTTCTCGCCTCAAAGACTTGGTTAATCACGATGTGGTTCAGCCAGTGCAAAGCGATGTGATCGATCAAAACGTTCCTGAGCAATTCCGTGACAGTGAAGATAAGTGGGTTGCGTTAACTACTCGTGCTCGCGCCGTTTACTCATCGCGTGAGCGGGTCGGTAAACTGGGTGATGATTTTGATTATCTCGACTTGGCAAAACCTGAATGGAAAGGCAAGATTTGCACCCGTTCAGGCAAACACCCTTACAATGTGTCTTTGGTGTCTGCCATCATCGAAAATCACGGTGAAACTACCGCTAAAGAATGGCTGAAAGGGGTGAAAGCTAACTTGGCGCGTAAACCTCAAGGTAATGATCGTGCACAAGTCAAAGCGATTAAAGAAGGCTTGTGTGACGTTTCTTTGGGGARCAGCTACTACCTTGGTAAGATGCTGAACGACGAAGAACAAAAAGCGTGGGCGGAAGCGGTATATATTAACTATCCTGGCCAAAATGCGCACGGCACCCAAGTGAATGTGAGCGGCATGGCGATGGCGAAGTATGCGCCGAATAAAGAAAACGCTCTTAAACTCATGGAATTCCTAACGTCAGACAAAGCGCAGCACATGTATGCTGAAGTGAACTTTGAAGAGCCAGTGAAACCTGGCGTAGAAAAGTCTGAGCTAGTGGCATCGTGGGGCGAGTATAAGCACGATCCTATGCCGCTAGAGGCCATTGCTGATAACTACAGCAAATCAGTGAAGCTACTGGATGAAGTCCAGTTCGATCTGTAAGCCTCTACACGGGGTGCGTGGCACCCCGGTTGTCTTTCTCTGACGCCTGAATGTTGTAGGCTATGCAAGACAGATTACCCGTTATTAAAACCAGCAGTTGGGGCCTAGCCCTGCTGCTGGTTTTGCCGATCTTGGCAATCTTCTACACCGCAATCGGTGATACAGATGATATTTTCTCCCATCTGTTTGAGACCGTTTTGCCGACGTATACGCTCAATACCAGCTTATTGGTGGTGGGGGTCGTGGTTATTGCGATTGCATTAGGCGTGCCGACGGCTTGGATGCTTGCCATGTATCAAGTGCCGGGCAGCCGACATTTGCAATGGGCGATGGTACTGCCATTAGCCATGCCGGGTTATATCATCGGTTACATCTACACCGATTGGTTTGATTACGCGGGGCCGTTACAGCGCCTGCTGCGCCATTGGTTTGAGTGGCAAAGTGTCAATGATTACTGGTTTCCAGATATGCGGACCTTACCGGGGGCGTGTTTTGTGCTGGCATTGGTGCTGTACCCATATATCTACCTGCTGACTCGCGCCGCATTTATGGAGCAAAGTGTCACCTTGACGCATTCTGCGCGTCTGTTGGGATGCTCGCCACTGCAAAGTTTTCGCCGTATCTCCCTGCCTTTGGCTCGTCCAGCCATTGCCGTCGGGGCATCGCTGGTGGCAATGGAAGCGCTGGGAGATTTTGGTACGGTTAACTATTTTGCCGTGAGTACATTAACCACCGCGGTATATGATACTTGGTTGGGTTACTCAAGTTTAACGGCGGCGGCTAAGATTTCTGCCATTATGCTGGTGGCCATTTTTGTATTGATCAGTGCCGAGCGCTATGGACGACGTAAGCAAGCGCAATTTACGCCGTCATCCAGCAGTGATGCGATAGAGAAAACCCCTCTGTTCGGTTGGAAGAAAGTGGGCGTGGTTGTCTGGTGTTGGGGCTTGCTATCGCTGGCGTTTATATTGCCGCTGCTTCAACTGATCATTTATGCGTGGCACTACTATGCGCAAAATGCCATCGACGATTTTCTCACCTTTAGCTACAACAGCTTTTATACCTCCAGCCTTGCGGCTGTGGTTGCGGTCGGCATTGCATGGACCGTCAATGTGTATCGCCGCTTACGCGGTCATGGTTTGAGTGTCGCGCCCATGCGTCTCGCTTCTATGGGGTATGCGGTGCCGGGCACGGTGTTAGCGATTGGGGTGATGCTGGTATTAACTCGAGGCGATCACCTGATCAATGACATCGCCAAGGCGTATGACTGGGGACGCCCCGGTTTGGTGCTTTCTGGCACCATGTTTGCCYTGCTCACTGCCTTTGTGGTGCGTTTCAGTGCGGTCGCGATCGGCAGTATTGAGTCTAGCATGGCAAAAATACCGCCATCACTCGACATGGCGGCGCGTACTATGGGATGCACGACCAGCGGCGTGATTCGTCGTGTTCATCTCCCCTTAATTCGTCGGGGGACTTTAATTGCGATGCTGTTGGTCTTTATCGAGTCGATGAAAGAGTTGAATGCGGCGATTTTACTGCGTCCGTTTAACTTCGAAACCCTTGCTACCTACGTGTACAACTTTACCTCGGATGAGCACCTCGAATATGCGGCCTTACCTGCCATTTTGCTGGTGGCGGTAGGGCTGATACCGCTTATTTTGATTAACCGTTCGCTGGAGCAGAAATACCAATGAAGTGCGCCCTGTCGATAGAAAACCTGACCTGCAGTTATAACGGCACGCCAGTGCTCAAAGATCTGTCTTTGCAAGTCGCGCCGGGTGAGATTGTGTGTTTGCTCGGCGCCAGCGGCTGTGGCAAAACCACCTTGCTAAAAGCCATGGCTGGGTTAATCCCTCTGAGCGCGGGCACGCTGTCGATTGGGTGTAACATCATGGAAGATGGCCAGTATTCGGTGCCGCCTGAGCAGCGCAATATTGGTATGATTTTTCAAGATTATGCGTTGTTTCCACACTTGACCGTCGCTGAGAATATCGGTTTTGGTCTCACCTCACTAGTCGCGTCTGTGCGTAATGAAAAAGTGGCTGATATGCTCAAGCTCGTGCGCCTTGAAGGACTGGGCGAGCGCTATCCGCACCAGTTATCCGGTGGTCAACAACAACGAGTTGCGATTGCGCGTGCGCTGGCTTATGAGCCTGATCTATTGCTGTTGGACGAGCCGTTTTCCAATATTGATACTCAAGTGCGTCATGACTTGATTGAAGAGATCCGCCGGATCTTTAAATCACAGGGTGTGACGGCGATTTTGGTCACGCATAGTCGGGAGGAAGCCTTTGCGTTTGCGGACAAATTAGCGGTGATGAACCAAGGGATTATCGAGCAATTTGGGGATACGACTGAGGTGTATTACCAGCCGAAAAGCCGATTTGTGGCCGATTTCTTGGGACAAGGCTCTTATGTTCCAGTGACTGTGTCGGCGCAAGATCAAATGCAGACGCCGCTGGGACCTTGGCCGCGGCCAGTGCATTGTCACCCCGGTCCACATTGGTGGTTGCTTCGCCCGCAATTTTTGAGTATCCGAGCGGATGCGCAAGGCGAGGGGCAGGTATTGTCTCAGCAATTTATGGGTGACAGCAGCCGTTACACCATTGATATTCACGGTCAAAAATTGTCGGTGCATGCACGAGAGCCATTATCGGTGGGGGATACGGTAAGTCTCACTATTCGCCCTCATGAGCCGGTGTTATTTAACGATGGACCCAGCTTTATTGATGCTTAAACGAAAAAAGCCAACCGTGAGGTTGGCTTTTCGTCATCGGCGCGCAATTTAAGCGCCTTGCTGACACAGTACATCGATGTACTTTTGTGCCATTTCGCTCAATGCTGCTTTATCGGGTTGCTGGTGCGCTTGTAAAAACAACACATAGCAAATCCCTGCAAGCATGCTCGCCAGCTCGCGAGGTTGGTGACGGTGAGTGAGTTCACCTTGCGCCATGCCTCGCTCAAACACGTGCACAAATTGCTCGACGGCATCGCGGCTGCCTTTTACAAAGCGTGGCCAAATGTCTTCGCGAATCGATGTACTCCATTCAAACCAGACTTTCATCCATGCTTTGTCTTCCAATGCGGTATCGATAATCTGCGAGGTAATGCAGTTAAGCGATGCACGCATTGATTGGCTATCGCGGGTGCAATCATTGATTAACGCAATGAAATGCTTTTCTGTTTGGGCCAAAATTTCCTCGACCAGATCTTCACGGGTCGGGAAGTAATTGAAGACGGTTGCCACAGAGACATTCGCCATATCAGCAATATCAGCGTGACCGGCACGACCGATTCCCCGTTTTGCAAACACATCCAAACCACAAGTTAACAACTGCTCTTTGCGTCTCTCTGGTGACAGTCGCGTCCTTGTTCTTTCATTTGATTGAGCCATCCTAAAACCTGCCAACTTATATTTAGTTTGTACAAATTAATTATTGTTTGTGCTAATAATTTTCTTAATTAGCGGGTTGAGTTTATACCAGCTTTCTGTGGCGTGACAACGGCTGGAAGGCCGATCTGGGCCGTAAATCGGTAATTTTGTCTGCAAAAAAAGTCATCTATTAATAAAAACACAGGCAGGGATTATTTTTTCTTATCAATCAGTGTGATAGTTAACTAGTGTAAGGGTACAAGCTAAGGTCAATCGGTGGAATTGGGATCCGCAATCGATTTAGTGCTAGACTATGCCACCTTTGTTATTGACCCCCGCAAACGTGGGGACAAACCATCGGGGCAGATATGAAACACACCGTTGAAGTGATGATTTCAGAACAGGACGTACAGGCGCGAGTAAAAGCCCTGGGCGCCGAGATCAACGAGCATTATAAAGACTCAAAAGACCTAGTATTGGTTGGATTGTTGCGAGGCTCGTTCGTCTTTATGGCTGACTTATGTCGTGCCATTGACTTGCCACACTCGGTCGATTTTATGACCGCATCAAGTTATGGCAATAGCATGGAAAGCACACGTGACGTGCGCATCCTCAAAGACTTAGATGATGATATCAAAGGAAAAGACATTCTTTTGGTAGAAGACATCATTGATACGGGTAATACGCTTAGCAAAGTGTGCGAAATTCTATCGCTAAGAGAGCCCAATTCCGTGCGTATTTGTACCCTACTTGATAAGCCAGAACGTCGTGAAGTGGATGTGAAAGTCGATTGGCTTGGCTTTACTATCCCAGACGAGTTTGTGGTTGGCGTAGGGATTGATTACGCGCAGAAATACCGCCACTTGCCATTTATCGGTAAAGTGGTACCGCTCGATTAATCGTGACGGTATTCTCTGAGCGCTGAGCCTCTTTGGCTGTCAGGCGATGATAAGCCATAAAAAACCGAGCAGACGCTCGGTTTTTTTGTCTCCATAGCGAGTTAATAGGCACCTTCTCGCTCGGGGGCCGGCGCGCGCTGATAATGCGCGGGAGACAATCCCAGCATTTCTTGTAGACAAGATGCCACCGCGACCGATGACCAAGTGCCAGTGAGTACGCCAACAAAGAGCGTCAGCGCAAAGCCGTACAAGGCATCGCCACCTAATACCAACAAACATCCGRTGGTAAATAGTGTGGTGCCGGCGGTGATCAAGGTGCGCGAGAAAGTCTCACAGACCGCAATATTGGTGCTGATATACACACATTGATTTGGTTTAGCTCTGAGCACATCGCGCAGCCGATCGCCGATCACAATCGAGTCATTGAGCGAGTAACCAATAACGGCGAGAAGGCCGGCAATAACATTGAGATCCATCGGCACAGCCAGTATCGCTAGCAGGCCCAAGGTGAGGATCACATCGTGCACCAACGCCCCTACTGCCGCCAAGGCAAGGCGCCATTCAAAACGAATAGCCAAGTAAAGCATGATAGCCAACGAAGCAACCAGCAGAGCCAATCCCCCTTGTTCAAATAGCACCTGACCCACTTGAGGGCCGACGACGTTCGCTTGAACCAAGTTAACGGGCATGGCGAGCGCGCTGCTGATTTGTGCGATGACCTGTTGCGGATCTTGCCATTGAGACGCATGAGGTAAAATGAGCTGCCACTGGCCATGAGTGGTGCTTGGCGTGAGTGTTGCCAACTCGCCAAATTGATTGTGCAGGGCAGCGATCAGCGTATCACTGCCAGCTAAGCTGGGTAGGGCGAAATCAATCACGATACCGCCAGTAAAGTCGATGCCCAAGTTTAGGCCATAATACGCGATCGCCCAGAGACTGATCACGGTGAGCAATCCCGAGAGCGCGAAGCTGGTATAGCGGACTTGTGTAAGTTTCATGACTGTAGCTCCTTAAATAGTCACGGCGCGGCGGCGGTCGCGTCCCCAAATTGGGTTGATGATAGCTCGCGTGCCGACAATGCCGCTGATCATACTGGCGCATAATCCCAGAATTAGCGTGGTGGCAAACCCTTGTAATGGACCTGAGCCGACCGCATACAAACAGACCGCTGAAATTAAGGTGGTGATATTGGCGTCAAAGATGGTGCTAAAGGCCGCTCGATAACCTGTATCAATGGCATTGGCTAGGCTTGCGCCAGCACGTAAGCGATCGCGAATACGCTCAAAGATAAGCACATTAGTATCGACCGCCATGCCCACGGTTAACACTAAGCCAGCGATGCCCGGTAGGGTCAACACGGCGCCGGGCAGCAGCGCGAGTAGGCCGACTTGCATCATCAAGTTGGCAACCAGTGAGACAATCGCGACCCAGCCGAAGCGGCGATACCAAAGCATCATAAAGATAGCCATACCTATCATGCCAACGGCCAGTGCAGAAAATCCTGCCTTGATATTATCGGCGCCCAAGGTCGGACCAATCGCGCGTTCTTCGACGATTTTAATTGGCGCGGTGAGTGCGCCAGCGCGCAGCAACATCGAGAGGTTACGGGCTTCTTCTGGGCTCGACAGGCCCGTGATCCGGAATCGATCGCTGAGCGCACTTTGAATTGTCGCGACGTTGATCACCCGTTCATTGGCAACCAGATCACCCTGCTCATTGGCTTGATACTCACGGTACACAGTGGCCATGGGATCGCCCAAGTGACGTCGGGTAAAGGCCAACATGGTCTCGCCACCGGGGCCATCCAAGCGAATATCAACTTGTGGACGACGCATTTCATCAACGCTGGTACGCGCATCAATAATGTGTTCCCCGCCCAAAATGGCGTGACGTGCTAACGGCACCACATTGTGCTGCGCGTCATACAGGCGTTTCGGGCTTGTGGCATCGAGGGCATAGAACGCGAGTGAGGCTGTCGCGCCAATGACATTTTTGGCTTGCTTAGGATCGTGCACCCCGGGCAGTTCGATACGAATATAGTCTTTACCCTGACGTTGTACACTCGCCTCAGCCACGCCTAAGGCGTCGATACGTTTGCGCAGAATATCGATATTCTGACGCACAGCTTGATGGCTCATCGCGTCTTGCTCGGTATCTGTCATCTGCCAGCCATTTGCGGCGCTATTGAATCGCCATTGCGGATAATGCTCGGTAAACCAAGCGCTGGCTTTGCTGCGATCGCTGGCACTGAGCATCGGCAATTGCACCGTGGTGTTATCTTTGGTGTTGACCGTGGCGTTAGCGGGTAAGTGCTGACTGTCTAACCAAAGGTTGAGGCCTTGCACTAACGCCTCGGCTTGATGAGCGAGTGCTTGGTCGGTATCAACCCAAAGTAACAACTGTACACCGCCACGCAGATCGAGCCCTAGTTTTACCGGCTCGGCGCCGAGGCGCGACAGCCATGTGGGTGCTGCGGATAAATAATCGAGGGTGATTTCCGCGTCGGGTCCTAGAGTGCCTTTTAATTGCTGTTGTACGTTCTGTTGCTGGCTAATATCGGGCGTGATTAAGGTAACCGTCCCTTGCGAGTCATAACGCACTTCACTCACGGCCTCAGGATGGGCTTTAAGCCAGTTTTGTAGTCCCTGATGCGAGTGATGCGACACGCTCACCACTGGGTGGTCGCCAAAAAAGCTTGGTAACGCCTGCACGGTCAGGACGATCAACATCAGGACTAATGCGGCGTAGTGCCATAAAGAATAGCGATTAACGGGGGATAATTTATTCATTCGTTCTCCTTGGCTGTGCATCACGCACAGCAAAACCTAATACCAAGCGCCAGCTCGATATTGTGATTGGGGGAAAGGCGCGACGGCCTTTAGGAAAGCGAACGATTAACGCGAATGAATAAAGCGATATTGCAGGTTGTGTTCTCGCCAGCCACCAAGACGGGGGAGCGAAAAAGCAAGATACTGGCGTGGCAGGCACACCCCAAGTGCGCACAAAAAGGCAATCAGGTGCCAAGCAAGGCGAATGTGCGGGGGAGGAAGAATCGCGACTAAATGTGGCGGTTGGGTATCGTCATCAGGCAATGCCGCAGGCAAGGCAACACTGGCTCTCGCGGTAGAAACGAGCGCCGGAGTTTGCTGAAGGGCATGGACTTGGCTGCTGGAGCGAAACGGTGAAACCTGTGCTTGCGCTGCCACATTGACCAGCACCGCAAACAGCATCATGCCCGCCATCAGCCACATGGTGAGCGGAGAGCGGTGCATTGTTGATGATGAAGCGTGCGCGATCGGAGTCATGGCGGTGTTGTACGACGATTAAGTCGCGATCACAAGTGTGACTGTGTCAGCACTGTGTCAATTCTCACAACAAACCGGCGCGGCAGAGTCGGGCACTAGATGACTCATCGCCGCTTGGTAGTTCACTTCCAGCGACTCGCGGCTATCTGCGGTCATGCCTAAATCGCGCAAAATACCGTCGGTGGTGTTGTAGAACCAACCATGTACTTTCACGTCTTGGCCGCGCTCCCAGGCCGCACGCAAAATGGTGGAATTGCCCAAATGATACACTTGCTCAGCCACATTAATTTCGCACAGGCGATTACCGCGTTCTTGGGGTGGCAGGCTGCCGAGATAATGTTTGTGTTTGAGGTACAAATCGCGAATATGGAGTAACCAGTTATTGATCAGACCAAGCTCTGGGTTATCAATAGCCGCGTGGACACCGCCACATCCATAATGCCCACAGACAATAATGTGCTTGATCTGTAGGACATCGACGGCGTACTGCACCACGGATAAACAATTGAGATCGGTGTGAATCACTTGATTGGCGACATTGCGGTGAACAAACAACTCACCCGAGTCTAATCCTGTCAGGCGCTCGGCGGGTACGCGGCTATCAGCACAGCCAATCCAGAGGTATTCAGGATGTTGTTCTTGGGCCAAGTTGGCAAAAAACTGGGGGTTACTGTCGCGAATATCTTGCGACCATGCTTTGTTGTTAGCAAATAAAGCTTTGATTTTGGCCATGGGCAACGTGTCTTTTGGCAAACATATCAATTGCCACTATACCTCACTGTTACGCCGTGAAATATACTGAGATCAATATTCACATCTTTTTACATTTATGACGCTCGAGGGATCACGCTGTTAACGGTGCGATCGACTGCTCGGATAGGTTAATGCGAGAAAATTCGTATACTGTCCGCTCCATGATGATCTTAACCGCAGTAGAGGTAGTGCGTGTTTGATAAAGGACGATTTGCACAACTGTCATTAAAGGGCGATCTATTCGGCGGCGTGACGACTGCTATTATTTCATTGCCTTTGGCGTTAGCCTTTGGTGTCGCCTCAGGCGCCGGTGCAGAAGCTGGACTTTGGGGAGCCATCTTAGTTGGGCTTTTTGCATCGCTGTTTGGTGGCTCGTCCACCCTGATCTCAGAGCCGACCGGCCCGATGACGGTGATCATGACGGCGGTATTAACTGCCATGATGGCGCGCTACCCGGAAGGCGGCTTGGCAATGGGCTTTACCGTGGTGATGATGGCCGGCGCGTTCCAAGTACTGATTGGCAGTTTGCGCTTGGGTAAGTACGTGACCTTAATGCCCTACAGTGTTGTTTCTGGGTTTATGTCGGGTATTGGCGTGATATTGATTCTGCTCCAACTTGCGCCGTTATTAGGGCAAGCTGCGCCATCGGGTGGTGTCCTCGGTACCTTAAAAGCCTTGCCGGATTTACTGGTTAATGCCGACATTAAAGAAGTCTTTCTCGGCGCGCTCACGCTGGGGATTTTGTTTTACTTTCCCGCTAAGTACCGCCGTTTCATTCCCGCGCAACTGGTGGCACTTGTCAGTATTACCTTGGTGTCGGTGGTACTCTTTGATACGGACAGCATTCGTCGAATTGGTGAGATCCCAACCGGCCTGCCGTCGCTCGTGATCCCTCATATCACCCCCGAGCATTTTACCGCTATGGTCATTGATGCACTGGTACTCGGGACGCTCGGCTGTATTGATACCCTGTTAACCGCCGTGATTGCGGACTCGCTGACCAGACAAGAGCATGACTCGGATCGTGAGCTGCGCGGACAAGGCATTGCCAATATGATCGCAGGGCTATTTGGCGCCTTGCCCGGCGCAGGGGCTACCATGGGCACTGTAGTCAATGTCCAAGTGGGGGCGCGTTCGCCGCTATCGGGCATTTTGCGGGCGCTTATTCTGGCTGCGGTGGTRTTGGTSGCCGGYGCGYTGACCGCGCCCATCCCGATGGCAGTATTGGCGGGCATCGCCTTGTAYGTTGGYTTTAATATCYTMGATTGGAGCTTTYTKCATCGCGCCCACAAAATCAGTTTGCAGCAGACGGGGATCATGTATGGCGTGATGGCACTGACTGTGTTCGTTGACTTAATCGTGGCGGTGGGATTAGGGGTCTTTATCGCTAACTTACTGGTAATAGAACGACTCAGTCGCGAGCAAGCGAAACAAGTGCGCGCAATCAGTGATGCCGAGGATGACGAGGTACCGCTGAATGATGAGGAGCGTGCCCTTTTAGATGCCAGTAATGGACAAGTACTGTTCTTCTATTTATCCGGGCCCATGATTTTCAGCGTCTCTAAAGCCATTGCGCGTCAACATGCGCATATCAATGAGTTCCGTGTGATGATTTTGGACTTAAGTGATGTGCCTATGCTGGATATGACCGTTGGGCTGGCGCTCGAAAACGCGATTAAAGATGCACGAGAAGCGAACTGTACGGTGTTTTTACTGTGCCCGCATGACGAAACGCGTGAGCAATTGCAGCGCTTACACATAGGTGATTGGGTCCGTGATGCACACATTTTCACCACACGTAAGCCGGCGCTTGAAGCGGCCAACCGATTAGTTGAAGTGATGCCATAACCTTATAGCGCGACGTGACCTTGCGGGTGATGTCGCGCTTTTCGCTCTTTTTTAGCGTTGCTAAGTTTTTGGCAAACCTTATTTTACAACGCTTTTATTTTAAATTTGCCACATTTCTACGCATTTCGAATCATTTGCTTGAAACTTGACCACGTGTTTTCCTACCTGATTTGATCTTACACACATTCCTATATACTGGCGCCCGCGCACCGGGTGAGTCCCGTGCCAGTGAGTAAAGCCGTCATGGCCGTGAAACTGCATACGACTTGAAAGGATCAAAGGTTTTGAAATTCGAACGATTCAAAAACTGGACCCTCAAAGGGGACCTGTTTGGGGGCGTCACCACGGCGGTTATCTCTTTGCCCCTCTCGCTGGCGTTCGGGGTAGCGTCAGGGGCGGGGGCGGAAGCCGGAATGTGGGGCGCCATTTTAGTGGGCTTGTTTGCTGCTTTATTTGGTGGCTCTTCAACGCTTATCTCTGAGCCAACTGGGCCGATGACGGTGATTATGACCGCGGTGCTCACTACCATGGTGTCGCGCTATCCTGAGGGCGGCATGGCAATGGGCTTTACCGTGGTGATGATGGCGGGCCTGTTCCAAGTGATATTGGGAACGCTCAAGCTGGGCAAGTACGTGACCTTAATGCCCTACAGCGTGATCTCCGGTTTTATGTCGGGGATTGGCGTTATCCTGATTATTCTCCAACTGCCACCCTTACTGGGCCAAGCCACGCCTGATGGCGGGGTGTTAGGCACGCTCAAAAGTCTTCCCGATCTGATCGCTCACACTCAGCAAAGCGAATTACTGTTGGGACTGGTGACATTGGGTATTTTGTTCTCCTTTCCACAGCGTTATCGGCGCTATATGCCGGTGCAGCTGGTTGCGCTCGTTGTGGTCACCTTACTGTCGATTGCATGGTTTGATTTGGCGGCGATTCGCCGGATTGGTGAGATCCCAACCGGGCTGCCAACCTTGGTGTTGCCTCAATTTAACAGTGAAATGCTCACCACCATGATGGTCGATGCCTTGGTTCTCGGGACCTTAGGCTGTATTGATACCTTATTGTCAGCGGTGATTGCCGATTCACTCACTCGCGAGGAACATGACTCGGACAAAGAGTTACGCGGCCAAGGGTTAGCGAATATGGTTGCTGGGTTATTCGGCGCGTTACCAGGGGCTGGCGGTACCATGGGGACGGTCGTCAATGTGCAGGTCGGGGGACGCTCACCGTTGTCGGCCATTATCCGTGCACTCTTGCTCGCGGCGGTCATCTTAGTCGCCGGCTTTCTGACTGAGCCCATTCCGATGGCGGTATTGGCGGGTATCGCTATTTATGTCGGTTTTAATATTCTTGACCGCACCTTCATCCAACGTGCGCATAAAGTCAGTTTGCATCAAACCGTGATCATGTATGGTGTGATGGTGCTGACCGTACTGGTGGACTTGATTGTCGCAGTCGGCGTTGGGGTGTTTATCGCCAATATTATCGCGATTGAACACCTGAGCCGGGAGCAAGAAAAGCAAGTGAAAGCGATCAGTGATGCTGATGAGGACGATGTGCCGCTTAACGATATGGAGCGTGCCTTATTAGACAGCGCGAACGGAAAAGTGTTGTTTTTCTACCTCTCAGGCCCAATGATATTCAGTGTCTCAAAAGCGATTGCACGTCAACATAGCAAAATTGAGGAATTTGATGTCATGATCCTCGACCTTAGCGACGTGCCCATGATTGATATGACTGTCGGTCTCGCGCTGGAAAATGCCATCAAAGATGCGTTAGACGTCAATTGCCAAGTCTTTTTGCTCTGTCCCCACCAAAAAACGCGGGACCAATTGGAGCGCTTGCATGTAAAAAATTGGCTCACTGACGATCACACCTTTGATAGCCGTTATGACGCATTACGCGCCGCGCACAAAGTGACCGAAGTTATGGCTTAAACGTAACGGGAGCTTATGAAAGCAATCGAAATTAAGGACCTGGTGAAAACGTACGGGTCCAATGTCAAGGCGCTTAAAGGGGTATCGCTCTCCGTGGAGGAGGGCGATTTTTATGCGCTATTGGGGCCTAATGGGGCGGGAAAATCGACCACCATTGGCATCTTGAGCTCACTGGTCAACAAGACCCAAGGTCAGGTGAGCATTTTTGGCTACGACTTAGACACGCAAAAGGTGGAAGCCAAAAAGCAAATTGGCCTTGTGCCGCAAGAGTTTAACTTTAACCAGTTTGAAAAAGTGCAGCAGATTGTGGTGAACCAAGCTGGATACTACGGTGTGCCGCGTGCTCAGGCCAAAGAGCGTGCGAAAAAATACCTCTCTCAGCTCGACTTGTGGGATAAACGCCATGAGCCGGCACGGAACTTATCGGGTGGGATGAAGCGTCGTTTGATGATCGCCCGCGCGTTAATGCACGAGCCTCGCCTATTGATCTTGGACGAGCCGACAGCTGGGGTGGATATCGAACTGCGTCGCTCGATGTGGGACTTTCTCAGTGAGATAAACCGCCAAGGGATCACCATTATTTTGACCACCCACTATCTCGAAGAAGCGGAGATGCTGTGTCGAAACATCGGTATCATCAATCGGGGTGAGCTGGTGGAAGACACGTCCATGAAAGCACTGCTTGCCAAGTTGGACGCGGAAACCTTCATTCTTGATTTGCAGCCTGGACATAAGCTCAGCACCTTAGAGGGCGTGAATTGGCAAAAAACCGACACTAACACCCTTGAAGTGGAGGTGAATAAATCAGTCGGGCTGACGCCGGTATTTGAACAGTTGTCGCAACAAGGTGTGCAAGTGCTGTCGATGCGAAACAAGGCGAATCGTCTTGAGGAGTTGTTTGTCACCTTGATTCAGCAAAATGGGGAGGGCCACGCATGAATGCCTTGTATTGGGTCGCTTTTCGTACCCTGATCCACAAAGAAGTGGTCCGCTTTACGCGTATTTGGGTACAGACCTTGGTGCCACCAGCGATTACCATGAGCCTCTATTTTATTATTTTCGGTAACCTGATTGGCTCTCGAATTGGTGAAATGGAAGGTTTCACCTACATGGAGTACATCGTGCCCGGG
The DNA here is from genome assembly GCF_001995355.1 of Salinivibrio sp. PR919. Taxonomy (NCBI): domain Bacteria; kingdom Pseudomonadati; phylum Pseudomonadota; class Gammaproteobacteria; order Vibrionales; family Vibrionaceae; genus Salinivibrio; species Salinivibrio sp. PR919. The sequence goes on from NZ_MUFL01000002.1 coordinate 53,215, forward strand.
CTTATCATGATGTCGGTGATCACCAACTCTTACTCGAATGTGGCATCGTCCTTCTTTAGTGCCAAGTTCCAACATAATATTGAGGAGTTGTTGGTCGCGCCGATTCCAAACTACGTGATCATTGCCGGCTACATTGGTGGTGGCATGTGTCGCGGCTTGGCTGTGGGGGCCTTGGTGACCATGACGTCGCTCTTTTTTGTCGACTTGCAAATCGCGCACCCTCTGATTGTTATTACGACCGTGGTGCTGACGTCGGCGGTGTTTGCGCTGGGGGGATTAATCAATGCTATCTTCGCCAAAACCTTCGACGATATAAGCTTGATCCCAACCTTTGTCCTCACGCCATTGACCTATTTAGGCGGGGTCTTTTACTCGCTATCACTGTTACCAGAGTTTTGGCAGGGCGTGTCCAAACTGAACCCTATTGTGTATATGGTTAACGCCTTCCGTTACGGCTTTTTGGGTGTCTCGGATGTGGGAATTACCACCTCGTTTGGCGTCTTACTGCTGTTTATTGCGGGGCTGTATGCCTTGGCATGGGGATTAATTTCTCGAGGCACCGGATTGCGCAGCTAAGCGAGGGTTAATCCATGGCTAAGATGAAGCTATCTGATTGATCGTTAAAAAAGCCCCAGCAATCCAAGCTGGGGCTTTTAGGTTTTGTCAGTTAAACAAGCCTTTCAGCCATCCGACTGGGTCTGGTTTATCACACCGTTTCGCCAACTCACCATTCGGATCCCACATAGGGAGTTTTTGGTTACCGTAACAGTCCAGTTGATAGCGACTCGCGTTATGTTGCACCGTGACGGTGGTGACTTGTGCAGGCCACGCGACGCTGAGGTTGCTCGCACCGCGGCGCGTGAGGTAATCGTCATAGACACGCAACGCCCCTGATGCACCGGTCAGTCCCGTTGATTGGTTGTCATCGCGGCCCAACCAAATAGTGGTGACTTCCTTATCATCCATGCCAACAAACCAGCTATCACGGTTGTCGTCGGTTGTACCTGTCTTACCGGCGAGCGCAAACTGGCCATGATGTTGCTGCAAGTAGCGGCCCGTTCCTTGTTGAACGACTTGTTTCATCGCATATAAGGTTAACCAACCGGCTTGCTCTGGTACCACACGCTCTGCTTTGGGCCAGTTGCGATAAAGACTATGGCCTTCTTTGGTGGTCACAGCCCGCAGTGCGGTGAGAGGCGCGCGCTGACCAGCACTGCCGAGGGTTTGATACATCTGAGTAACGTCAAACGGACTCATGCTAAATGTACCAAGCAGCACGGATGGCACGCGTGGAATGGCATCAGTATTCGCACCCAGCTTGCCGAAGGTGTCAATCACTTCACCTAAGCCCAGTTGCATGCCGAGATTCACCGTGGGCACGTTATACGACTTGGCCAGTGCCGTGAGCAAAGACACACTGCCTCGGTATTGACGGTCATAGTTCCGCGGTTGCCAACTGCTGCCTTGACTGCCCTCAAGACGAATGGGTTTGTCGTCAATGTCGCTGGTAAGCTGAAAACGGGTCGGATGGCTTAATGCCGCAAGATACACCGCCGGTTTGGCCAATGACCCAATTGGGCGTTTTGCGTTCAGGGCGCGGTTAAATCCGGCGAAACCGGGCTTTGCGCCGCCGACCATGGCGCGAACYTCGCCACTGCGACGGTCGGCAATCACTGCTGCGGCTTCCAGTTGGTTACCGGCCCGTCCTTTTAATGCTTTGACCTTAGTGGTCACCGCGCGTTCGATGGCCTGTTGAGAGACAGGATCGAGGGTGGTGAATATGCGCAGGCCAGCACCAGCAGCGTATTTGTCGCCGACCTTTTGACGAATTTCTTCTTTGAGCTGATCAAAGTAAGCCGGTTGGGGGCGTGCCAGCGAGGGCGTGTTTTGAATATCTAGCGGGCGGCTGGCGGCCGCATCATAGTCTGAGCTGGTGAGTAGGTTTTGCTCCATCATTAACCGTAAAACGAGATCGCGACGAGTTTTCGCGCGCTCAGGATGACGGAAGGGGTTGTAATAAGACGGCCCCTTGACCATGCCAACCAACAACGCAAGTTGGTCAACGCGCAGCTCGTTGATGGGACGTCCAAAGTAGAGTCTGGCGCCCAATGGAAATCCATGCACAGGTTCACCGCGGTTTTGACCGAGATACACTTCATTGAGGTAAGCCTCGAGGATTTTGTCTTTGCTGTAGCGAAAATCGAGCAACAGTGCCATGTAGGCCTCTTGGACTTTTCGCCACAAGGTGCGGTCACGGGTTAGGAACAGGTTTTTGGCGAGCTGTTGGGTGAGGGTTGAGCCACCTTGTACAGTGCGACCTGCACGAATATTGGCCACCAAGGCTCGCAATATCCCCGTTGGAGAGACCCCCTCGTGGTGGTAAAAGTCGCGGTCTTCGGTTGTGATCAGGGCTTCTACCAGAAATTCAGGAAAGCGCTCCCGGGGTAAAAATAAACGCTGTTCGTGGATCCCAGACTCCATCATCCCCAATAACTTGGGTTCGATACGCAACAGCCCTAGCGGTTGGTTGCTGCTTACCTCGGTGATTTTGGTCACTTGGTTGCCGTTAAAGCTTAGCATGGCGTGCCGAGCGGTGGCCGGACCGTCTTCAAAGTCGAACGGACGGCGGATGATTTCTAACCGTGTCTGCGACGCTGAGTATTCACCGGGGCGCTTGGGGGTACGCACTTTTTGGTAGTTGAGTGCATCTAGCTGCTGGCGCAACTGAACCAAGGAAAAATCGCTCCCCGGTGACAGGCTAATCACACGGCCATAGACAACGCCCGGGAGCTGCCAAATTTGACCACTAAATTTGTCTTGGATTTTGCCATCTAAGTAAATACCGAGGATAACGATAGCCGCTATACCGACCAAACTGCATTTAAAGCCGAAGGTAAGCAAGCGCTTGGTCCAGCTTGGCTTGGCGGTCGCTTTTTTCGTCCGACGGGTCGGCGCGGTGCGTTTCTTAGTGCTTGTGCGTGTTTTTTTATTAGCCATACAATCGGTTAACTCTGGTTAAAATGGCGTTTCGTTTTGCGTGTGGGCACATGATTGGCTGGGTCATCCGGCCAAAGGTGTTTAGGGTAGCGTCCCTTCATTTCTTTTTGCACCTCTTTATAGGCCCCTTGCCAAAAGCCCGCTAAGTCTTGGGTTATTTGTAACGGTCGCCCGGCAGGGGACAAGAGTTCTAGCTGGACCGCTACCTTACCATTGGCAAGCGTCGGTGTTTGCGCTTGTCCGTACATCTCTTGCATCTTCACCGCCAAAACCGGTGCCTTGTTAGGCTCGTAGCGTRATCGATAGCGAGAGCCAGTCGGCACCGTTAGGTGAGTGGGTAGGGCGGCGTTAAGCTGTTGCGTCGTCTCATACCCAAACCAAGCTTCGAGTACTGGTTTTAGATCTAACTGTTTAAGTGCTTGCCAACGCGATAGGCCGTGCATAAACGGCGCAAGCCATGTATCGAGGGTGTTAAGCAAGTCCGCATCGCTTAAAGGCGGTAACCTAATGTCGAGTCCCCACGCCTGTGCGCAGCGCGCCCGTGTGAGTAAGGACTGACTTTCTGGCTGCCAATTCAATGCCTGAAGGCCTTTTTGACGAACCGCATCAAGTAACCCTTGCACTTTCTGCTCCGCGGTAAGCGTATCAAGCGGTTGGCGGCTAAACACCAGCTCTCCCAAACACTGCTGTTTTTCTGCACGTAGCGTGCCACGCTGTTCATCCCACGCGATCACTTCTCGGTGTGTAAACAGATCGGGACGAGCCTCACTCAAGGTCGTCAGGGATAACGCAATGGCGCAGTAGGCCCGGCTATCGCTACGCTCACTGGCCATTACATCACAGATCACCAGCGTGTCGGCATGGCTCAGGGGATCCTGGCTGTCGAGTGTGACGCCGTGACCATTTGCCATCACAAAGCGCCCCGATTGCCCACGTGATTGCGCAATGCGATCGGGCCAAACGAAAGCGGCCAATAACGGCAATGCCTGCTCATCGAGTGTATGGGTCAAACGGATGCCAAGTACGTGAGCCAGCGACTTGGCCCGTGACTGGTGCTCTCGCGATGACATCGCGGCGCGCACCTGATCGATAAGCGATAATGATCCGTTTCCTCTGACCGGTTTATCCACCCAAGCGGCTAACCAGCAAGCGGTCGATTGCACTGATGTGGCGGCCGTTTCCACGCGTGCGAGCATTGCTGCAGCGCGAGGTTGGGCGGCCAATTGGCTAGCCCGTTGCCCGAGCGCGGTGAATGTCTGTCGTGTATCCGTCAGGCCTAATTGTGTCAGTCTTTGGCAGGCAGCTTGCCAATGTTTCGCGGGGGGCGCGTCAAGYCAGTGTAAATCTTGGACGTCACAGCCCCATTGGATCACATTCAGGGCCAAGTCGGTTAAGTCTTCACGCAGAATCGGTGCATCAGGGGCCGCAGGCAGGCGCTGGAATTGCTCCTCACTATAAAGACGTAAGCAATGTCCCTCGCTGAGTCGTCCGGCCCGTCCAGCACGCTGAACTGCAGAGCTGCGCGCAATATGCCGAGTGACGAGCTTATCGATACCCGTCTGCGCGTGGTGGGTCACCAAACGCTCAAGACCCGAATCAATGACCAGCTGGACYCCATCAATCGTCAAACTGGTTTCTGCAATATTGGTAGTCAGTACCAACTTTCTCCTTCCCTTGGGTGCAGGTGCGATAGCCGCTTGCTGCGCTGAAAAGTCGAGGCTACCGTGAAGCAGATGTAAATCCATGTCGTCGGGGAGCGTGTTTTGTAGCGCTTGATGGACGCGGCGTATTGCCTGCATCCCGGGCAAAAACATCAGTGCCGAGCCTGAGTGTTGTCGGATAAAGTCGAGACTAGCGCGTGCCACCGCACTTTCCCACTGGTCACGGCGAGCGATTGGCTGATAGTGATAGTGAATTGGAAAGCTGCGCCCTTCGGTAGCGAGTACCAATGCGTCAGGCAGACATTGACATAAGGCGTGATTGTCTAAGGTCGCTGACATCACAATTAAACGTAAGTCTTCGCGCAGGCCCGCTTGGCTGTCGAGACTTAGGGCCAGCGCTAGATCGGCGTATAAACTGCGCTCGTGAAACTCATCGAATAGGATCAGGCTTACGTCTTCTAGCATTGGGTCTTGTTGCAGTAAGCGCGTCAGGACACCTTCGGTAACTACTTCTAAGCGGGTGTTGGCACTGACTTGTGTGTGGCCACGCATTCTCAGCCCCACGGTTTGTCCAACTGCTTCATTTAACTGTTGCGCTAAAAAAGCAGCGATGTTTCGCGCAGCTAAACGTCTTGGTTCAAGGAGTAGGATTTTGCCGGTTAAGGCGGTGCGTTCGAGCAGTGCGAGTGGCAGGCGCGTTGACTTACCGGCGCCCGGTGGCGCCGATAAAATGATTTGTGGGTACTGGCGCAAGCCGTCAATTAACGGCGGAATCACGGCATCAATCGGAAGCTGAGACAAGCGTTTGCCCTTTGTGTCAGAATCAAAGCGGTTATTTTAACGAACCAGACGCAAAAGGAGACCCCATGCGAGTATTTTTCGCGCTGGGCTTGAATGAGAGCGTGAACCTTGCTGCCAGAGAGGCGCTGGCTGACTATAAAAATCAGCTATCGGGGGAAGGGCGCGCCGTGCCTGACGCCAACTTGCACCTCACGCTAGCGTTTTTAGGGGACGTGCCGGAGGCGGTGTTACCAGCGTTGTGTGAAGAGGCCAACGTTATTCGTCTCTCCTCATTCTCCCTGACATTATCACAATTAGCCATCTGGTCAGGGCCAAACATCGCTTGTGCCACCGTCGCGACGCCGTCCGCTATGTTGTGCGATCTGGCCCATCGCTTAAGCCAGTTAGCAGCTTGGCCAGCACAGCGTGATAGTCATGCGTTTACTCCTCACATCACTTTACGTCGAGGGGTTAAAACCGTTCAAGGTTTGGACGGACCGGCGCTACCACCGCTAACATTTACTTGCCAACGCTTTGGTCTCTACGCTTCGCCTTCTCATCAAGCCACACATGGCCAGCGTGATAGTGAGGGGAGAGCCTTATACCAATGCTTACACGCGTTTGATCTTACTAGCAGGAATTGAGCATGCAGTTTTCTCCACCACTCCAGTCGGCCACCTTAGTGCGCCGTTATAAACGCTTTTTAACCGATGTCACGCTGGCCAATGGCGACACCTTGACGATGCATTGTGCCAATACAGGCGCTATGACGGGGTGTGCAACTCCCGGCGATACCGTGTGGTATTCCACGTCGGACAATGCAAAGCGTAAATATCCGCATAGCTGGGAGCTCAATTATACTCAGCAAGGTCACTGGATTTGTGTCAATACGGCCCGCGCCAACACCTTAGTGGTTGAGGCGATTGAGGCTGGGCGTATTCCTGAACTAGCCGGCTATGCACAATTACAGACAGAAGTACGCTATGGCAGCGAAAACAGTCGCATAGACCTTCTATTACGTGACGATGACAAAACGGACTGCTATATAGAAGTAAAGAGTGTCACCCTATTAGAGGAGGACGGCTGGGGAGCCTTCCCAGATGCGGTGTCAACCCGAGGGCAAAAGCATCTGCGTGAACTGATTTCAATGGTCGAACAAGGCCATCGTGCCGTATTACTGTTTGCTGTTTTGCATTCAGGGATTGAAAAAGTCACCGGTGCCCCCCATATCGACGCGGACTATAATCAGTTATTAAATGACGCGGTGGCGGCGGGTGTGGAAGTAATTTGTTACCAAGCTGAGTTGTCGCCAAGTGAGCTAATACTGGTTAATTCCGTACCTTTTGTTGCGAATACAGCAAAAGTGTAGACATGTTCACACTGGGCGTAGCAGGGCGTAAATCAAAGATTGCCACCCTATAGGCTTTCTGATATAGATAGCGCCCTCATTTGACTGACACGGGTCATGTCAAGGTGTTTTTAGGAGAAGCTGAATGCCAGAAAGCAAAGAAAAGAAATCGCTGGGCATCCTGGCCATTGCCGGATTAGAGCCATACCAGGAGAAGCCTGGTGAGGAATATATGGGCGAGCCACAGCTCGAGCATTTCCGTAAAATCCTCAACGCGTGGCGTAATCAGCTCAGGGAAGAAGTCGATCGTACGGTTAACCATATGAAAGACGAAGCGGCAAACTTTCCCGATCCTGTTGACCGAGCGGCGCAGGAAGAGGAGTTCAGTTTGGAGCTGCGTAACCGCGATCGTGAGCGCAAGTTGATCAAAAAAATCGACAAAACCCTACAACGCATTGAAGACGATGACTTCGGTTTTTGTGACTCGTGCGGTGTGGAAATCGGTATTCGTCGCCTTGAAGCGCGTCCGACCGCCGAGCTATGTATCGACTGCAAAACGCTTGCTGAGCTTAAAGAAAAGCAAATGGCGGGCTAATTGCCCCGACAGCCAATGCAGTGAATTGGCGGTATACTCAATTGGATAAAAGGGAGCTTCGGCTCCCTTTTTGTGTCTTGGTATGCTTGTGTTCAGGCTATATCCCCGTACAATTTGCGCTATTCCTTGTTGCCACCAGGCTTATGCCCTTGATTGCCCGCTTATCATGACCTCGCACACGCACTATATTGGCCGCTTTGCGCCTTCACCGTCCGGTCCTTTGCATTTTGGCTCTTTGGTCGCGGCATTAGGCTCCTACTTAGATGCACGCGCTCACGATGGACAATGGCTGGTGAGAATCGAAGATATTGATCCGCCGCGAGAGGTTGCAGGGGCGGCGAGTGATATTTTGCAAACACTCGAAGCCTATGGACTGCATTGGGATGGTGCGGTGCGGTATCAAAGTGATCACTTGCTTGATTACCAAGCGCAGATTGATGCGTGGTTAGCCTCGGGCGAGGCGTACTATTGCACGTGCACACGTAAACAAATTAAAGCGGCAGGTGGGATCTATTTAGGGACATGCCGAGAAAAGCATCAGGGGCCAGAGCAAGCGGCGGTACGCTTGAAAAGTCCGGCTGCGATTCTCGCTTTTGAGGATCGGCTTCACGGTACGCTAGACATGGATGCGGCACTTGCCAGTGAAGACTTTATTATCAAACGGCGTGATGGTCTGTATGCCTATAATCTCGCGGTGGTCTTGGATGATATTGACCAAGGCATTACTGATGTGGTGCGCGGCGCGGATTTAATTATGCCCACAGGGCGTCACATTGCCTTGTATCAAAAGCTGGGTAAGGTGGCACCACGCTATCTACACTTGCCCTTGGCAGTCAATGCCGATGGGAACAAGTTATCTAAGCAGAATCATGCTCCCGCGATTAATCGCGCCGACCCAATGCCAGCGTTACTCGCCGCATTAGCGTTTTTGGGAATGCCATTTTCTCCAGATTGGCGCTCGGCGAAACCGGGAGAATTATTGGCAGAAGCGGTAAAAAGATGGTCAATAGCCACCCTGCCACGGGAAACAGAGGTAAAGACAGCATTCTAAAATTTCCCACCCTGATATATTATATGCCGCTGTTTCATGGCCCGAACTGTAAATGACGAGGTGAGCTATCTTTAATCGAGTGACCAGCTTTTGCCGTAAGGTTCTKAATCGTGATAATAAATCACGAGCAATAGAGGATCTTAAGTTGGAAGTTATCCCCCGCAAAGCACATGGCATTTCGCGAAAAGGTATCAGCGAAAATGCGCTGAAAGTGCTCTATCGCCTGCATAAAGCGGGCTATGAGGCGTATCTCGTCGGTGGCGGTGTGCGTGATTTACTCTTGGGGCGTGACCCCAAAGACTTTGATATCGCCACCAATGCCACGCCAGATGAAGTGCGTAAGCTATTCCGAAACTGCCGCCTTGTCGGACGGCGATTTCGTCTTGCCCATATTCTGTTCGGCCGCGATGTGATTGAAGTGGCGACCTTTCGAGGTCATCACACTGATCCAAAGAAAAGTAAGCACACGGCGCGTTCAGAAGACGGCATGCTGCTAAGAGACAATGTCTATGGCAGCATTGATGAAGATGCACAACGTCGCGATTTCACCGTTAACGCGCTGTATTACAACATCGCTGATTTTTCGATTCGTGATTACGCCGGTGGTGTGGACGACCTGAACAATCGAATTATTCGTTTGATTGGTGATCCTGAAACGCGCTATCGCGAAGATCCGGTGCGGATGTTGCGAGCGGTACGCTTTGCCGTCAAGCTCGATATGACCATCAATCCAGCTACCGCAGCACCGATTGAAACCTTGGCCCCGTTGCTACAAGAAATCCCGTCGGCGCGCATGTTTGAAGAAAGTCTGAAACTGCTACAAGCAGGTCAAGGCTTGGCAACCTATAAAATGTTGCGAGAGTATCATCTCTTCGAACAGCTTTTCCCTGCGGTTGCGGCGCACTTTACCGAAGAGCACACCAGTCAAACCGAACAAATGCTTGAGCAGGTCTTAAGCTCCACGGATAAACGGATCGCCAACAGTCAACGGATTAACCCGGCCTTTTTGTTTGCGGCCATGCTTTGGTATCCCGTGGTAACACGTGCTGAGGAGATGACTTTCGAAAGTGGCTTGAGTTATTACGATGCCTTTATGGTGGCCGCTAACGACATCCTTGACGAGCAAGTGAAAACTGTGGCGATTCCGCGACGTTTCACGGCAATGGTACGAGAAATCTGGCAACTGCAAATGCGCATGACGCGTCGCACAGGGGCTCGCGCCTTTAAATTGCTTGACGAATCCAAATTCCGTGCGGCATTTGATTTGTTAGAAATGCGTGGTGCGGTTGAAGGTGGAGATACCGAGGTGCTAGGTGCATGGTGGCGTGATTTCCAACGTGCCGACCAAGGTGGCCGACAGAAAATGGTCCGCGCCATTAATAAAGTCAGTAACACTCGTAAGCCTCGCCGTCGTAAGCAAGCGCCACGACGACGTAAACCACAATCGAATTCATCGTCATGAATCGTGTGTATATCGCCATTGGTAGTAACTTGGGGAACCCGATAGAAAAGGCGAACCAAGCGATTGCTGCCTTAAAGCAATTGCCGCAAAGTCAGTTTGTTGCGGCATCTCCGCTTTACACGAGTAAACCTATGGGGCCAGCGGATCAGCCGGATTATATTAACGCGGTGATTGCGCTGGACACCCACCTTGACCCTTTGACACTATTGGATGCAACGCAAGCGATTGAGCTTGATTATGGCAGGGAACGCAAAGCAGAACGCTGGGGGCCAAGAACCTTGGACCTCGACATTTTGCTCTATGGCAATCGCGTCATCGATCATCCGCGACTGACGGTGCCACACTACGGCATGAAAGTGCGCGAATTCGTGCTTTATCCACTTGCCGACATAGCCCCCGACTTGTGCTTGCCCGACGGCAGCACCCTCGCCGCGAGCCTGACGCGCGTCGATCGTAATGGTTTAACCCGTATTAGCGATCACGCTTAATCGGTGGGCCCCAGTTTCAGGCTTTGGGAGACATAATGAAAAAAATCACAATCACTGATCTGATGACATGGAAGCAGCAGGGCCAAAAGTTTGCATCACTGACGGCTTATGATGCGAGTTTTGCCCAATTGTTCGAGCAACAGGAAGTGCCTGTTTTACTTGTAGGCGATTCGCTTGGAATGGTTCTACAAGGAAAGAGCGATACCTTATCGGTGTCGGTTGAAGAACTGGCTTATCACACCCGTTGCGTACGTGCGGGTAGCCCAAATAGCTTGCTGATGGCAGATATGCCATTTATGAGCTGTGCCACACCGGAGCAAGCTTGCGCCAATGCTGCTGAGCTGATCAAAGCTGGCGCCAATATGGTAAAAATTGAAGGCGGATCATGGCTGGTGGATGCGGTGAAAATGCTGACCGAGCGCGCCGTACCGGTTTGTGCGCACTTGGGTCTCACCCCGCAATCGGTCAATATTTTTGGTGGCTTTAAAGTACAAGGCCGTGATGAAGATAAAGCCGAGCAAATGGTCGCTGATGCGGTCGCGCTAGAAAAAGCCGGCGCGCAGATCATCTTGCTGGAATGCGTTCCCGCCTCACTGGCCAAGCGTATTACTGACACCGTGTCAGTCCCCGTGATCGGGATTGGCGCGGGCGGTGACACCGATGGTCAAATTTTGGTCATGCATGATATGCTCGGTGTCTCTGCCAATTACATGCCTAAATTCTCAAAAAACTATTTGGCGGAAACTGGCGACGCGCGTGAAGCGGTGGCTAAGTACGTCAAAGAAGTAGCAAGCGGCGAGTTTCCGGGTCCCGCACATACGTTTAAATAGAGAGGCCGAGTATGCAGGTGATTTCTGAGGTTGCGCCGCTGCGCGATCAGATTAGCCAGTGGCGAAAAGCCGATAAACGCATTGCGTTTGTACCCACAATGGGTAACTTACACCAAGGGCATTTAACGCTGGTGCGTAAGGCGCGTGAGCTTGGTGAAGTGGTAGCGGTAAGCATCTTTGTGAACCCGATGCAGTTTGACCGAGCAGACGATCTGGCTAATTATCCACGCACCTTGGAAGACGATTTAGCCCAATTACGCGAAGAGGGCGTCGATCTTGTCTTCACCCCGAGTGCTGAGGTGCTTTATCCGCAAGGGCTTGATACGCACACCACGGTGGACGTCCCTGGGCTCTCTACTATGTTAGAAGGCGCATCGCGCCCCGGACATTTTCGTGGGGTGGCGACCGTCGTCACTAAGCTCTTTAACTTAGTACAGCCCAGTGTGGCGTGCTTTGGCGAGAAAGACTTCCAGCAACTTGCTGTGATCCGAAAAATGGTCACAGATATGGCGATGCCGATTGAGATTGTCGGTGTGCCGACCGTGCGTGAGAGTGATGGTCTGGCGATGAGTTCTCGCAATAACAACCTGACTGTCGATGAGCGTCAGCGTGCGCCTGTGCTCGCGAAAACGATGCGTTGGATGAGTGCACAAATGCGTAATGGCCGTCGTGATTTGGACGATCTGATTGAAGATGCGCACGATCAACTCCGTGCCGCTGGCCTGCAACCGGATGAGTTTTATATCCGTGATGCGTCAACCCTTGGCCAAGTCACAGAAGACAGTCGTCAAGCCGTTATCTTAGTGGCGGCTTACTTGGGACAAACCCGTTTGATTGACAATCTGGTGGTTGAATTACAGCGTGCTGCGGACAAGATAGAAAAAGTCGAGTCGGCCAGTCACTAGCCATCCCCATCCATAAAGTAGGAAATCCGTGTTCTCGGTTTCAAATAATCTTTAATTTCCTGCGGTAACTTAGAGATAGGCACGGCGGTGTCTATCTCTAGATCGCTCTCTCGCATATCAATAATGGTCGCTTGATCTGCTGGAATTTCTGGGTCGTAGAGCATGACGTTGGGTTTCAGTAGAGCACTACTATTGACCGAYATGATCATTCCCGTTTCACCACTTGAAAGCCTCACCACGGTACCAGGTGGATACACGCCCATCATTTTGACAAACAGCGCCAGTAATCGCGGGTTGAACTTGTCTTTGTTGTCTTTAAAAAGATGAGATAGGGCGGCAAATGGCATGCGTGCCGGCGCACCAAATTGGGGGCGGCATAACCGGTCGTAAAAGTTCATCATGCTGACGATTTGCGCCATCTCGTCGATTTTATCCCCTTGAAGACCCTCAGGAAAACCACTGCCATCGGCGTACTCATGGTGCTGGGTAAGGATCTTCTCCACGTTCGGCGTACACTCATCCATCTCGGTAATCAGCTCCGAGCCGTAAGCAACATGCAAGCGATAGTAATTCATCTCCGGTTCAGTTAGGCGCTCTTTTTTACGAATAATCGCCGACGGAACTTTTTTGGTCCCAATATCGTGAAGAACGGCGCCGGTTAAAAGCGTGCGGATTTTATCATTGTCGTAACCATGGCTTCTGGCGAGCATTAGGGCCAGTACAGCCACATTCAAAGAGTGCGCATACATATCTTCCGCAAGTGATGGATCGTCCATTAAATGCAAGGTGACATTCGCTTCGCTGCCAACAACCATCAGGCTATCCACCAGCATGCGCACATCCTCATTGGCGGCTTGGGGGCGCTGTGACACCTTCATGTTGATAGCGCGAAGCTGTGCCATGGAACGTTGGTAGTGTTGCTGTACTTTCTGAATACGGGCGCGAAAACGGCGTTGCTCTTCTATCCGCTTCTGCTTTTCTTGCTCCATGGCTTCTTTTTCACGGTGGATAGCGTTGGGATCCACCTCGTCAGGATTTTCCGTTTTCTCAGCAAGCGCAGGCAGAGGCGTCGAAATGCTTTTATCTGGGTAGTAATACACGAAACTAATCGGGAGCGAGCGAATCACCTTGGCTTGTGCATCGCTCTCAATTTGAAAACGATTCAGCATAAAAGGGTGATCACGCCACTTCAGTGGGAGTTTTATGTACAAACCGGCTTGTAGCCGTTCGGTCGAAAGCTTAATGCTACCTGCTGCCATGCTCACTCTAGGAGATTTGCGCCTGTTCGGTCCGTGAATGAATGTGGTGTTACGCCATACTACCAGTACTGTATGCGGTTTAATGTAGGGTGCTACACAGACTATTGATATCTCTGATATCCCCACTCAATCATGTTGCCACTGATGTATTACAAAGATAGCCGACTTTAATTGATTCGGCGGGCGTTTTCCTTAGCTAGATAGGAAAACCCACATGAAGTGAGATGGGCAGACGATAAATGTGAGTGTGGATATAGCGAGATAAAAATAGATACAAAAATCCCCACTCATGAGAGCAGGGATCTTTTCGAAAGATGGTGCCCGGAGGCGGAATCCATTACGGCCTGTAAGGTGCGGCCTGCAAGGTCACCGACACGGTGTCGGCATAAAAAATCCCCACTTGTGAGAGCAGGGATTCTCATAAACATGGTGCCCGGAGGCGGAATCGAACCACCGACACGGGGATTTTCAATCCCCTGCTCTACCGACTGAGCTATCCGGGCTAAGGAGCGCTATTTAATAGTATTAACTGCATAATGTCAAAGTAAATTTCAGCTCAAACGCCTAACAAACAATATTCGTTGCAGATTACACCCTGTTTTGTACGAAGTGTGAGCATTCTCGCTAATTTCAAATCCAGCATACGCAATGCGTTTGTTCATACGCCTTTCTTTCGTTGCCCCATCCAGTGTTTAAGTGACTGTATTTTTTGTCTTGCATGCCCAGCTTTCTTTCTTGTGGTGGCTATATTTATGAACATTATCTTTGTATTTGTGTGGCTAAAAAACCGTCATTTAGCCGATAGTTGCTACACTTATAAAGCGAAACAGAAAACATATGTTTTTAAACAAATAGTTAGAGCGGCCTTGTGATGGATATTACCCTTGGAGAGTCATTGGATATCACCCAGATTCAATCAATTAAAGAAGAAATCGCAAACAAAATCGGCGACGAAAACCAGTGCACGCTAGACGCGGGAAGCGTCAATCGGATTGATGGGGCAGGCTTGCAGTTATTACTTTGCTTGGTCCGGACCCAAGAGCAACTGCAATGGCAAAACGTGTCTGAAAGTCTTTATGGCGCGGCGCAAACCGCAGGCATGGTCGAGCTACTAAAGCTCAATCGTTAAACATGGATATGGGGTAAGAGGATGGCAAATATACTTGCAGCAGATGATTCAGTATCCATTCGGCAAATGGTGAGTCATACCTTGAAAGAAGCCGGTTACCAAGTTGAAACGGCAAACGATGGCGCAGACGCATTGCGTAAAGCGAAAACCAAAAAATTCGACCTCATTATTTCAGACGTCAATATGCCAGTGATGGATGGGTTGGAGTTTGTGCGACAAGTGCGGGGCGTGCCGCAGTACAAATTCACCCCCATCTTGATGCTGACCACCGAAACATCAGCAGAGAAAAAGTCGGCCGGTAAAGCTGCCGGAGCGACGGGCTGGATCGTTAAGCCGTTTAATCCAGACACCTTACTGAAAACACTACAGCGCGTGTTGTAAGGCGCATCGACGGAGGGTTCTATGGCCATGGACATGGACCAGCTACGGCGTATTTTTTATGAAGAATGCCGCGAGAATCTGGAAGTGCTGGAGCGAGAGCTATTGGCTCTCGACCCTGAAACCACTGACCTAGAATCAATTAACACCATATTCCGCGCTGCCCACTCGATTAAAGGGGGGGCTGCGACATTTAATCTCGATGATATCAGTCATTTCACCCATGACATGGAAACGCTGCTTGATGAAGCGCGTGAAGGGAAGCGGCAGTTAGATAGTCACACTATTGATGTGCTGTTGCGTGGCGGGGACTGCATTATGTCTATGTTGGAGTCGTATGAAAACGACACTGACTATGACAGCTCTGAACGTGATGCGGTGACCGAAGCGTTAAACGCCATCATGGGAAATGAGGCCGCAGCGCCCTCCGAAGCGCAAGCACCTGACGTCGCTGATGTCCCGGCTGTCTCGGTAGCGGGCGAGTGGCTGGTTGGTTTTGAGCCTCACCCAGACATGTTGTTTTCCGGTAATGATCCGGTGCGTATTCTTCGAGAGCTCGAAGCACTGCCCGGCGGGGCGGATATTGAGTGTGACCCTTCTGCACTGCCTGATTTTAACGAACTCGATCCCGAGCAATTGTTCTTAAAATGGCAAGTGCGCGTTGATGGGCATGTTCCCCGTGAAGATATCGAAGCGATTTTTGATTGGGTCGAAGATGAGTGTGAGCTGAGTATTACGCGCAATGAGGAAGCATCGACAGGATCCGTTTCTTCGGCTACTACTTCGGCTTCTGAAAGCATAGTGGCTTCTGAAAACATAGCGGCTTCTGACAACGCGCCTGTGGTATCAGCGCAACCTGCTGAGGAACAAACATCGGACAAGGCTCAGACAGCCAGCAAATCCAGTAGCAAAAAAACGGCGCCCAAACCTGCTGCGAAAAGTGATGCTAGCGTTTCCTCCATTCGTGTTGAGATCGACAAAGTCGATAACCTGATCAATTTGGTCGGCGAATTAGTGATCACACAATCTATGCTGGCTGAACTCAGTAGTAACTTTTCTCCAGAAAAACTCGAGCAACTCCAGTCAGGCCTCGAGCAGTTGATGCAAAACACCAAAGAGCTACAAGAGAGTGTGCTCGATATTCGCATGTTGCCGATCAGTTTTGCCTTTAACCGTTTCCCTCGTTTGATTCGCGACCTGTCATCACAGTTGGGTAAGCGTGTAGAGCTCATGATTGAAGGGGAAAGCACTGAGCTGGATAAAACGGTTTTAGAGCGTATCTCCGATCCGCTGGTGCACTTGGTGAGAAATGCGGTCGACCATGGCTTGGAATCCCCCGAAGAGCGAAAAGAAAAAGGCAAACCTGAAGTCGGGCTAGTGCACTTGAATGCCTATCACCAAGGCGGTTCTATTGTGATTGAAGTCAGCGATGATGGTGCCGGACTTAACAAAGAAAAAATCTGGCAAAAAGCGCTGGATAAGGGCCTCATCTCAGATGACTTACCGATTGATGAATTGACGGACACGCAAGTGTTCAATCTTGTCTTTGCACCGGGCTTTTCAACCGCTGATCAGGTATCAGACGTATCAGGGCGCGGTGTGGGGATGGACGTCGTGCGCCGTAATATCGAGCAGTTAGGCGGGAATATCGATGTGCACTCAGCACCCGAAAAAGGCAGCACATTCAAAATCAGTTTGCCATTAACGCTGGCGATATTGGACGGACAACTCGTCAAGGTGGCGGGCCAAGTTTATGTGGTGCCACTTATCTCGATTATCGAATCCATTCAAATTGATAGCCAACAAATTAAAACCGCGTCTGGCGTACAGCTCTATCGTTTGCGAGAAGAAAATATTCCCATTTTGCGTTTAAAAGAAGAGTTTGATTTAGGGCACTGCGGTGAGGATCTCGATAAGCAATTGCTTTGCTTGGTTGAAGCGGGCGATAAGAAAGTCGGGTTGTTGCTCGATGAGCTGCTGGGTCAGCAGCAAGTCGTGATCAAAAGCTTAGAGTCTAATTATACCCGCGTGGCAGGTATTTCCGGTGCCACCATTTTGGGTGACGGCTCGGTATCACTCATCCTCGATATCCAAGGGCTTATTACGCAATTCTTGTCGCGCGTCAGTGACGCGAGCGGTCATATCGCCGCGGCATAAGGAGAGGCCATGCAGAACTTGATGCAGTCAGAAGACGTGGTGGACATTGACGATCGCGTCGATCGATTACAAGGCAGCGATTACCTGAGCTTCGACTTAGCGGGGGAGCTTTATGGCGTGGATATCCAAACCGTCGAAGAGATCCGAGTTTGGGAGCCACCGACACTGTTGCCGCGCTCACCGGCGTTCATTCTTGGCGTGATCAACCTGCGCGGCATGATAGTGCCTGTCATGGACCTACGTGTGCGATTCAACACCAAAAAAGCGGACTACCATCGTGAAACGGTCGTGCTGATTTTGCGCGCCAGTGAGGCCGCTAACCACAAGGTCATGGGCGTTGTGGTGGATGCGGTATCTGATGTGGTGGATCAAGGCGAAGGGCAGATTATGCCCCCCATCGGTGATTCTAAAGTGATTGCCTACGTAAGTGGCCTACTCAATGTCGATCAGCGGGTGATGTCATTGGTCAATGTTGATGAACTGCTGCGTATCGAGCACTGGATATAGGTGAAATAAATATGGAGCAATCACGAGAGTATTTGAGTTTTTTATTGGAAGACGAAGAGTACGGCGTGCACATTTTGGATGTGAAAGAGGTTCGCGGTTGGTCGCAAGTGCGACGCATTCCTAATTCGTTGCCACACATGTTAGGCGTGCTGGAGTTACGAGGAGAATACATCCCCATCATGGACATTCGCCAGTGTTTTGGTATGCCGCCTGCCACGCTTACCTCTATGAGCGTGATTATCATCGTCAGAGACAAGCAAGGTATCTCATTGGGCATCGTGGTCGATGCTGTGGCCGAGGTACATAACTTGAGTAAAGAGCATATTAAAGCCCCGCCTGGGCTACATCGACGCGAAGAGTGGTACATGGAAGGGATCGCCTCGGTGAATGATAGGCATGTGGTTCTGATTAATTTAGAGCAGTTATTCGATTTTGATCAGTTACAGCAAACAGCACAACCCGAGATCGCGAACGAGGACTAGAATATGGCGTGGTTTAAAAGGGAAGTACAGCAAGAGCACCAGACCCAACAATCAAAGCAGAATGTGCAGCTTCTTGCGGCACTCAATGTCGCGCCTGCTGCACTCATTATGCTCGACAATCAACTGCAAATCACATTGATTAACCGACGGGCATTGCAGTTGTTGCAATGCTATCAAGCGGCGATTCGAGAGCGCGGCAATGCCGAATTTACTGCTCAAAGCGACATGCTTTTTGGCAAACCAATGAGTGCGGTATTGCCGTCTGACTTGGTCGATTATCAGCAATGGCAGCAGTTATTAGATGACAAGCCCTCGGTGCAAAACATTGAAATTGGCGCTGGGAAGCTGCGCGTATCTGCCAGTAAAGTGGCGGATGGGCAAGGCTTTAGCGTTGAGCTTAGTGATATCACAGCACGCGCTCACCAAAGCGAAGAGCACAGTTTGCTAAAAGGCGCATTGGATAATACCCACAGTGCGTTTGTCATTTTGGGGCTGCATGGTGAGATCACGCATGTGAATGAGCAAACCGTCCGCTTATGTAAGCAGCATGAGCAGACATTTCGCAGTAAAAACAATGCGTTTGTCGCGAATCGTGACGATATTATTGGTAAGCAAATCGATTACCTGTTTCCGCAGCTTCAGCGTGACACCTTCCTGTCGCCGAATAACTTACCCATTAATCGTGATATTCGCTTTAAATCTGCTCGTTTTGAGTTTCATGCGACGGCGAGTTATGACCGACATGGTAGCCATATCGGCACCACCATTGAGTGGCGAGATGTGACAGAGCGACGTAAGAAAGAAGCTGAGCGTTCGCTGCTAGCCGCTGTGGTAGAGGGCATGACCACCAATGTCATGCTAGCGGACAAAGATGGCATTATTCGTTATCTCAACCCTGCAGTGACGGACTTATTTAACAGTCGCGAAGAGGAGATGCGCCAAATTTATCCTGGATTTTCGGCCGATAAATTGGTGGGAACCAGTATTGATCAGTTCCACAAAAACCCAGCCCATCAACTCTCTATTATTGCGTCTCCGGAACGCATGCCGTTTAAAGCCGAAATTACCGTGGGTGAGGTCGAATTTGCCCTGAACTGTATCGCCCTTTATGACGATGATGGCGAGTACATTGGCCCTGCGCTTCAATGGGAAGACATTACCGAGCAAATGGATGGTCAGCGTCAAATTGAGCGACTGATTGCCAAAGCGGCAGACGGCAATTTAAGCGACCGAATGAATACTAAGAAGTACCGTGGTGCGATGGCTAAGTTGGGTAACGGAATTAACCAATTGCTCGATAGCTTTATTGATCCGTTGAATGAATGTATCCGAGTGATGCGCGGGGTATCAAAAGGCGACCTTAAGATCAATATGCCCGACAACTACAAGGGAGACTTTGAAGATCTAAGCCAAGCGGTGAATTCTTCAATCAATAACTTGCGCAATATGGTGGAGAAGATCACCCATTCTTCAGCTCGCGTGGCATCGGCATCTGCTGAGATTGCCGAGGGTAACAATGATCTGAGTGAACGCACTGAAGAGCAAGCGGCAAACTTACAGGAAACCGCAGCCAGTATGGAGCAGATGACGGCTACGGTGAAGCAAAATGCAGAAAGTGCGGCGTCAGCAAACACCTTATCGTCTAAAACCAGCGAAAAAGCGCGCAAAGGCGGTGAAGTGGTTAAGGAAACCGTTGAGGCGATGGCCGAAATCAATGATGCGAGTAAGAAAATTGCTGACATCATTGGCGTGATTGATGAAATCGCCTTCCAAACCAACCTATTGGCGCTGAATGCGGCGGTTGAGGCGGCGCGAGCGGGCGAGCAAGGTCGAGGTTTTGCCGTTGTCGCGGGCGAAGTCCGTAATTTGGCGCAGCGCAGTGCTGGTGCAGCTAAAGAAATCAAAGAGCTGATCAAAGACAGTGTAGAGAAAGTCACTCAAGGCTCGAAACTGGTCGATGAATCTGGGGAGATGTTGGAAGAAATTGTCTCTTCTGTGATGGAAGTATCCCAGCTTATCGACAAGATCAACGCGGCGAGCCAAGAGCAAGCAACCGGAATCGACGAGATCACCCGCTCTGTGGCGCGTATGGACCAAATGACGCAGCAAAACGCAGCTTTGGTGGAAGAGGCCGCAGCATCTAGCCAGTCAATGCGCGATGAGAGTGCTGAATTGATTAATCTAATAGGTTTCTTCCAAGTTGATATTGATGCAGAAAAATTGGTCGACAAGCAACTTGCACCATCTAGTGCGAAGCCTACTACTTCCCGTCCTTCAGTGACGGCGAAGAAAGAGCCAGCGCCTTATCGTAATGGAGAAGCTGCGCCAGCAGCCCGGCTAAAAGCGGTGAATTCGGGAAAAAGCGCGGCGTCTGAAGTCAGTGATGAGTGGGAGGAGTTTTAAGCGTGAGTGCGCCGGTGAGCTCGTCATCTGCGAGTGCATACTCGTTCAGCCAAACGCAATTTAAGTTTGTGCAGAGATTTATGCTGAATGAGACCGGTATTTCGTTGGCGGACAAAAAGAAAAGTATGGTGTATAGCCGTTTGGCGCGCTGTTTGCGCCGAACGGGCGTGGAAAATTTTGATGACTATTTTGCGTTGGTGGAGAAAAGTGCGGATGAGCGAGTGGCTTTTATTAATGCGCTCACCACCAATAAAACGCAGTTTTTTCGCGAGCGCCATCACTTTGATTTCCTTGCCCATCAGTTGATCCCACAGTGGCAACAACGTAAGCAAAAGCGGGTGAGAATTTGGTCGGCAGGATGCTCTACTGGTGAAGAGCCTTACACCATAGCCTCGGTATTAGCGGGTCATGGCATGATTGGTGGTCAAATGGATGTTCATTTATTGGCCACTGATCTCGACACCCAAGTATTGAACACCGCGAGCAACGGCACCTACAGCTTAGAAGTTGTTAACACCATCCCGCCGGAGTATCTCAAACCGGGATTTCTAAAAGGAAAAGGGATTAAGCAGGATTTATTTAAAGCCAAACGAGCGCTACGCGACATTATTAGCTTTAAGCAACTTAATCTAAAAGGTGACTGGCCTCACAAGCATGCAATGGATGCAATTTTTTGTCGTAACGTAATGATTTATTTCGAGCGCGAGACGCAGCAATGGTTAATTGAGCGCTTTTGGCGCCAATTAGCGCCGGGCGGCATTTTATTTATCGGCCACTCAGAAGGCATTGGAAAAATGGCGGATAAATTCGACAACCTCGGCCATACCATGTATCGCAAACGGGAGTGATATGCACCAAGCACTAGAACTGCACCATCATGCCCAAGAAAAAACCGTAAAGCGTTTTTTTAGTCCAGAGCATGACAGGCACATGGTGAAATTGAAGCCGGGAGAGATTTACGTCAGCTCGGACGACGAGCTTATCGCGACAGGGTTAGGGTCGTGTATTGCTGCATGTATCTGGGATCCTCTCGCCAATATTGGCGGCATGAATCACTTTATGTTGCCACTTAAAGATGACCAAGCGGCGAAAGAATGGAGTGCAGAGCAATACATGTCTCATGCGGCGCGGTACGGTAACTATGCCATGGAGATCCTCATCAATACCTTGTTGCAACAAGGGGCGATAAAAAACCGTTTACGCGTCAAGCTTTTTGGTGGGGGCAATATCATGGGGCAGAACATTGCTATAGGGCGCAAAAACATTGAGTTTGTTCGTCGCTATGTTGCCAATGAAGATCTGACCTTAGTCTCGGAAGACCTTGGCCAGTCTTTTCCTCGCCGCGTGTTGTTTGATCCTAGAACTGGAAAAGCTTGGGTGAAGAAAATTCAGTCTCTCAGTCAAAAAGAGCTGGTGGCAGAAGAGGCCCAATACAATCAACGCTTGCTCCAAGAATCTCGAGATGACAGCGCTGATAATCAAGATGTGGAGCTGTTTTGATGAGTAAGTATCGCTATAAAGTACTGATCGTTGATGACTCACCGCTCTATCGAACATTGATTCGGGAGTGTCTGGAGAGTGATCCTGCCCTTGAGGTCATCGGGGCGGCGGAAGATCCTTATGAAGCACGGGAGAAAATTAAGAAGTTAAACCCGGATGTGATCACGCTAGATATTGAAATGCCGAAGATGAACGGTATTCAATTTCTTAAAAATTTGATGCGCTTACGGCCAATGCCCGTAGTGATGGTGTCGACCTTGACCCAGCATGGGGCCGAGGTCACTTTATCGGCGCTGGAGATTGGCGCCGTCGATTATGTGCCTAAACCGTCTGCCAATATTGCCACCGCCATGACCCAAGAGCGGGATGAGCTGGTGAGTAAAGTGAAAGCGGCGGCCCAAGCCAATATTGGTCAACCCCATTGGGGCAAACAGGCCGCCACCGTGCAAGTCAATCGCCATCACTATAACCGCAAAGGGTATGAAGTTATTGCGCTAGGTGCTTCCACTGGCGGTACGGAGGCGCTAAGGGGCGTGCTTGAAAGACTGCCTGAGCACATGCCGCCCATCGTGGTCACTCAACATATCAAATCGGCTTTTTGCGGCCCTTTCGCTCAGCGGTTGGACCGAGCTTGTCGTTTGTCCGTCGAAGAAGTGACGGCTGACCGTATGCCGCTTATACAAGGGCATGTTTATGTGGCGCCGGGCGATCGCCACCTTACGGTGGTGAATCGACAAGGGCATTTATATTGCCAACCGACGGATGAAGCGCCGGTTGAGCGTCACCGGCCGTCTGTTGATGTGATGTTTTCCTCTGTTGCAGAAGCCGTCGGTGCAAAATCGGTAGGGGTCATTTTAACCGGGATGGGGAGAGATGGAGCGTCCGGTCTTCTAAAAATGCATCAAGCCGGTGCATTAACCGCGGCGCAAGATCAAGCCAGTTCTGTGGTATGGGGGATGCCACGTGTCGCGATTGAACTCGGAGGCGCATCACACATTCTTCCGCTCTCTGATGTGGCAAATTTCTTAGTGGAGACAGTCTATGGCAAGTGATTCTAAGCCCCTAATATGGCCACCGTTATTAACGTTACTTCTCACGATTGGCTTTGCGTTATGGTCGATGACATGGCAAGCCGGTGTGTTTTCCGTGTTAGTGCTTACATTGATGGGCGGACAAATATTTCAGCTATCGAAAAATCATTCTAAGGCAGATAGACAAGAGGCCAAGGACATGGTGGAAAAGGATGCTCCCGAACAACTTCTCCGCCGTATCCACCATATTCTATCGATTGAGTTGGTGCCAATTCGAGAGCAGCTAGCACGTCAACGTGAGGTGATTGATGCGTCAGTTGAAAGCCTCAATGGGAGCTTCTTTAGTATGCAAAGTGCTTGTCAGGATCAAGTTGCGACCGCAACCAGTATGGCCAATGAATTGCTGCACAATGAAGAAAGCGAGTACAGCCTGACCAAAGTACTACCCGAAACCGAGCGTGCGATCGATGCATATATCGACATTATGGTTAAGGTCAGTGATAAGAGTGTGTCATCAATTTATACCATTGAAGAAATGTCGAGCAAACTCAATGAGGTGTTTGAGCTGTTGGATGATGTACAAGCGATGTCCGATCAAACTAATTTACTGGCATTGAACGCGGCGATAGAAGCGGCGCGCGCCGGCGAAAACGGCCGCAGTTTTGCGGTCGTCGCCCAAGAGGTGCGCTCGCTCGCGATTAAGGCGACAGATCTTAATACTGAAATCCACAAACATATCGATCTCGCCCAAGAAAGTGTCGATAAAACCAAACATACCGTGGGTGAAATCGCCTCGTTGGATATGACCGAGTCGATTCGTTCGAAAGAATACATTGACTCATTACTGGAAGGGGTGAAGTCGGTCAACGACAAAGTTGGCCAAGAAATAGAGCGGGTATCCATGCTGGGGGAGCAGGTTCAGCAAGAAATCGGCTCGTGCATTAAGAACCTTCAATTTGCCGACATCATTACGCAACAAGGCGGGCACATACTCGACAACCTGCATATATTGGAAGAGTTAAACGCATTAATTATTGAAACCATGTCGGAAAAGGATATTGACTGGCATGCGTTAAATGAAAAGGTCAATGAAATTGAAGAAAAAGCAGGCTCTGCCAAACGTGCACCTGCTAAACAGCAATCCCTCGATGAGGGTGAAATAGAATTATTTTAGAGGTGCCAATGAGAATTCGACGCGAAGATCAAAGGGACGGAAAACAGGTGATCTTGCACGTAAAAGGCGAGTTCAACTTTACCTTAGTGCAAGAGATTCGAGAGGCATACGCGGATCTTACAAGCCAAGAAGTCATTGTTGATCTCCGAGAATCGACCTATATGGATAGTGCGGGGCTCGGCATTCTATTGAACATGCAAGATTATCTAAATAAACGTGATGGTTCGATTCGGCTAATCAACTGTCCGGATGCGATTAAGCGAGTGTTATTCATCGCTAAGTTTGAGAAAAAATTCAAAATAGAGTGAGCCTCCTATGAATGTGTTGGTTGTGGATGATGAGCCGGCGTTGGTGCACTACATTGCCGCTGCTTTAAAAAATGAAGCTGATAATATTAGCATGGCGATGAATGGCAGCGAGGCGCTTCAATTGTTGGAGTCGATCTCGTTTGAAATGTTTCCGGACTTGATCATCTCCGATGTCAATATGCCCAAGCTCGATGGCTTTAACATGGCGCAGGAAATACGGAAGCGTTTCCCGCAAAAGTTGCTCCCGATTATTTTTTTAACTGGTGTGGATGACCAAGACATTTACGCAAGTTGTATGCAATACGGTGATGATTTTTTGAGTAAGCCGGTGGATGTTGCGACTCTGATTGTTAAAGTTCGTACTCACTTTCGACACACTTGTCTGTTCCGCGAAGTCACCTTCCAACGCGACCAGCTGAAACAATTTCAAGAGGCCACCGTCTATGAGCACGCGATGGCAAGTCAAATATTTGAGCGTTTGATGTCATTCAGTTTGTCGGGTGTATTAGGGATTAATAGTTACTCAGGCTCGTACAGTCTGTTTAATGGTGATGTCACCATGATATTACCCAGGCCTTTGGGGGGAGTATATATCCTGATTGCTGATGCTACAGGGCATGGACTTCCGGCTGCAATAAGCACTATTCCAGCAGTGAAAACATTTATCACAACTGCTCAACGAGGATTACCGGTGGGCGATATTGCCAGTGAAATAAATGCGCACCTACGAAATTTTATGCCGGTTGGCACTATGCTCGCTGGTTCGGTTTTGGAGGTGATGCCGGATGGACTAACCGTGARTATGTGGAGTGGTGGAATGCCGGATGCGTACAGCCTTGATCAATATGGGCAAGTATTAGAAACCCATCACGGACGACACATGGCGTTAGGGGCGCAAGATAGGGCAAGCTTTGATGCGACTATTACGCGGTTACAGTTCAGGGAAGGGCAGCGTTTATTTTTAGCCACAGATGGTGTGATTGAAGCGAGAAATCAGTCTGATAAGCAGCTTTCTGAAATCGGGCTTGTTCGGGCAATCAGTGGTTGTCAGGGGAGCTTAATTGAGCAAGTGAAGCGCACACTTTCGGCCTTCGCCGGTGATGCTGGGGTGACAGATGATATTTCCATGTTAGAGCTTTCTTTTCCCATTGTTTGCCCAATAAGAGAAGATCACGAGGTATCGCTACAACCTTACTCGATGGTGCCATCGCGTACTCAGATTCGCTTTGATACCGAGTTGCTAAAGAAAGCAGATTTAATTGCTGACTTGCGAAGCCGAGTGAAAGGGGTTGTAGGGGAAAGTACTGATCTTGATTTAATTTGCACCGTGATATCAGAGCTTCTCAATAATGCCCTCGATTATGGCATTTTGGGTTTAGAGTCCGTATCGAAAAACGATGTAGATGGCTTTTTTAACTACTACCAATCGCGGCAAGAAAAACTCGATACATTAAGTGGTGATCATTACATTGAGTTGGAGTTAGACTTTCAGCCCAAGGTGCAGCGCTTTATTTTAAAGATGGCACACTCAGGGAAAGGCTTTGATTATGAGCGTCAAATCCGAGACACCAACCATGATGCGGAGAGCTTGTCTGGAAGAGGGATTACGCTGATTAAATCGATATGCGAGCAGTTTAGCTACAGTGATCAAGGCCGAGCCGTTGAAGCGGTTTTTAAGCTTAATAATGGACAAGCGTAACGAATAGAGCTGATGCTGGAGTGGGGCGCCTAGCCCAGTGACATATTTGGCACTAGCCAAACAAAAAAAAACGCCAACCTTTCGGCTAGCGTTTTCTTTAAAAGTGGCTCCCCCAACTGGRCTCGAACCAGTGACATACGGATTAACAGTCCGCCGTTCTACCAACTGAACTATGGGGGAATAATGGTGCCTCGAGGCGGAATCGAACCACCGACACGGGGATTTTCAATCCCCTGCTCTACCAACTGAGCTATCGAGGCAATGGTGCCGGCTGCCGGAGTCGAACTGGCGACCTACTGATTACAAGTCAGTTGCTCTACCAACTGAGCTAAGCCGGCACACAAATCGCGAAATACTGTGTGTCACACCATTATTTCATTATATGGTGCCCGGAGGCGGAATCGAACCACCGACACGGGGATTTTCAATCCCCTGCTCTACCGACTGAGCTATCCGGGCCAACGGGGCGCTATTAAACGGATTTTCCGCCTCACCGTCAACTGTTTTTTTGAAAAAAGTGCGCTAATCGTGTCGTTTGGATAAAAAGGCAGCGAAATGCCATAAAAGTGCACAATTTTCAGGGTTTCACGAGGTATTATTGGGGTAAGTTCGCAAACTCTTTTTGGTAACGTGTTACCTTTTGTAGGTAGCGCCGAGACTCCGAAGAAGGGTGGCGATGGGTGAGCGCCCAAAACACCTGATTAGGTTTTAGGCTATTTAAGTCTCGCATGGCACGATCACGATTGCGGTCAAAGGTTCGTAGCACATTTCCCGTCCCACCGTTGTAGGCGGAAATCATACTGTAGTGCAAAGAGAGTGGATCGCGTACGGCTTTAAGATACCGGTTTTTAAGGATGTAGAAATACGCAGTGCCAGTATCAATATTTTTCTCTGGATCAAAAAGGTATTGCGGGCTGGGCTGGCCACGACGCTTTTTCACCAATTTAAACACATCTCGTCCTGCGGTTTTGGGGACAACTTGCATTAGCCCGTAAGCATTCGCCCAGCTTACCGCATAGGGGTTGAAGCTGCTTTCCGTTTTGATAATCGCATAGATAAGCTGTTCTGAAATATCATAGCGCTTGGCGGCACGACGGACGATATCAGCATACTGATAACTTCGCTTCGCGACGTGGTCACTTACCATGGGGATGGTGACGTAATACATATTCTGAAAACGGACTTGTTTTTTCTTCAGACGGTGGTCGAGTAAGTATTCGGCAAAGCGATTTGCGCGCCACTGCCAGCTAATGGCTTTACCTTCGTGGTCCACCACTTGTCCTTCCAAAAAGGGGCGACCTTCGAGTGGCACCTCAGCCGCCGAGTAAAGATCGACAGAGGCAGGGTCTTGAGGTGTTAGCAGAGTGGTGATAATGGCCTGTTTTAAATGCGATTTTGGATTATCTGTGGCGACGGTTTCAACTTGAATAACACCGCGTTCAAAATCAATCCGAGCCCGACTTTTATAGTTATCTGTGTATTTTACGTAGTCGCGTTTGCCCGACACAAAGACTTGATTCTCACCCCAGCGCACTTCAATGTTGCCAGTAAACTGACCGATTAATTGGTTGAGCGCGTCAATGTCTTTTTCAAATTGACCGGGGAGAGGGGCAAGATTTTTCGCAAATCGGTTGGTCGTTTTATAGCTGACGCCCACGTACTGCTCGACGCTTTCGCGGCTACAACCTGTGATCAGTAAACTTAGACAGCAAATCAGTAAACAGAGTAATCGCGTCATCTTTCATCGCGTTAGCATAAAAAAACACCCGCATTTAGCCTAACACAATGCGGGTGATTTGCAGTGATAACGCAATCTGCTTGTGGGGCAGTGCGTATTATTGGCTGTCTTCCGGTGGCACGTAACCATCGATCTGCACGTCTTGGCCTTCGAAAAGGAATTTCACCATCTCAGCCTCGATCAATTTACGGTGCTCGGGATCCATCATGTTGAGTTTTTTCTCATTGATGAGCATGGTTTGCTTTTTCTGCCACTCAGCCCACGCTTCTTTTGAGATGTTATCGTAAATACGCTTGCCCAGCTCACCGGGATAGAGTTGAAAATCAAGGCCATCAGCTTCTTTCTGGAGGCGTTGGCAAAATACGGTACGGCTCATAATCTAGGTTCCTCATTATCGCCTGTTTGGGGGCGTTGGCGTTCGTGATTAAGCAAGGTTAACAGCTTTTTCACTGGGGCCGCCAATCCAACTTTTGCGGGTTGTGACAAGTTATACCAAAGCCCTTGATTGGCTTCCATGATGATTTGAGGGCGTTGCGACACCGTGACACTGATCGGCACAATATCTAAGTGAAAGTGGCTAAAGGTATGGCGAAACGCGGTTAACACTTCGGTGCGTAGCGGCTCTAGGCCTTGTAACTTCTCTTGAATTGCTTGCTCGGCGTGTTGCTCGTCAGCTTGGGGTAAACACCATAGTCCCCCCCAAAGGCCACTGGGTGGGCGCTGCTCTAGCCAGATTTCGTCTTGATACTGAATCAGTAAAAAACTGGTTTGTTTTACGGGTAGCGTTTTTTTCGGTTTTTTTCCGGGAAAATCGAGTTGGCGTCCTTGCGCACGCGCTTCACACCGCTCTGCGACGGGGCAAAGTTCGCATTTCGGCTTGCTGCGGGTACAGATCATGGCGCCCATATCCATCATGGCTTGATTGTACTTATCCGTGTCTGTTGTGGGTGTCAGTGTTTCAGCCAACGCCCAAAGCTTGTTTTCAACCGGTTTTTTACCCGGCCATCCTTCGATGGCAAAGCAACGCGCGAGTGTGCGTTTTACATTGCCGTCGAGTATGGGATGTGGCTGTTTAAGCGATAGGGAAAGTACCGCACCTGCGGTGGAACGCCCCACTCCGGGTAAGGCCATCACGGCCTCTAAGGTGGTAGGAAAAACGCCGTCGTATTGCTCGGCAATTACCTTTGCGGCCTTGTGTAAGTTGCGTGCTCGCGCGTAGTAGCCAAGCCCTGTCCACAAATGGAGAACTTCGTCTTGATCTGCGTTCGCCAAGTCCGTCACGGTCGGGAAGCGCGCCATAAAGCGCTCAAAATAAGGAATAACCGTACTGACTTGTGTCTGCTGAAGCATGATTTCACTTAGCCAGACTTTATAAGGCGTCTTGTTTTGCTGCCACGGCAAGGTTTTACGCCCATATTGCTCGTACCATGCCAAGATGGCGTCTGAAAAGGATTGACTCACTGCGATCTCTCTTATTGTTTTGCTCACACGTGCACGGATGCAGGGCACAGGGTACACTAACGACAGGGATCACCAATAGGATCACTTGATCCCAACTTGCGCTGGCGTGAAAACTTTGCATAATGCGCAGTCCGTTTAGATTTCCAACAATCTTGGGTCTTGCGCGAACCATTGAGTCCCAATCACTGCATCACAGGCATACAATCATGACTGAAGTCACTAAAACCGAACTCACCGAGGATGGAAAAGTCATTCGCAAAATTCGCAGCTTTGTGCGTCGCGAAGGCCGGTTAACTAAAGGCCAAGAACAAGCGCTGAATGAATGCTGGCCAACCATGGGTATTGATTTTGATGCCACTGAATTGGATTGGCAGCAGGTGTTTGGCAATGACAATCCTGTGGTGTTAGAGATTGGCTTTGGTATGGGGGCGTCCTTGGTTGAAATGGCGAAAAACGCGCCAGAGAAAAACTTTATTGGCATTGAAGTACACACCCCGGGTGTGGGTGCATGCTTGATGGCGGCGCGTGAGGCCGGTGTGACTAACCTTCGTGTGATGTGCCATGATGCGGTGGAAGTGTTTGAACAAATGCTGCCGAAAGAAAGCTTGGATACGGTGCAACTCTTCTTCCCGGACCCGTGGCACAAAAAGCGTCACCATAAGCGCCGTATTGTTCAGCTCCCGTTTGCTGAAATGGTACGCGATAAGCTTAAAGTCGGTGGTGTGTTCCATATGGCAACGGACTGGGAAAACTATGCCGAGCATATGATTGAAGTGATGGAAGCTGCGCCACACTATCAAAATATCGCCGAAGAGGGGTATTATGTTCCGCGCCCTGACGATCGTCCGCTCACCAAATTTGAGCAACGAGGTCATCGACTCGGTCATGGTGTGTGGGATATTAAATACACACGCACGGCGTGATTGATTGACGCCTTGTTGGCGCCACTGTTCGATGCGCACTGAAAGCCAACCTTGGGTTGGCTTTTTTGTCCCAAGCTGTAAAGGGAGCAAGCAAGTGAAACCCAGTTCTCAATTATTATCTGACATCCTGGATGATGTGCGTCCGCTGATCGGCAAAGGCAAAGTTGCCGATTATATTCCAGCACTGGCTGATGTGCCGAATCACAAGCTAGGCATGGCGGTGTGTTACAACGACGGTGAGATTATTCGCGCCGGAGATGCGGATGAAGCCTTTTCGATTCAATCGATCTCCAAGGTGTTGAGCCTGACCCTTGCGATGCAAAATTACAAAGCGGATGAGATTTGGTCGCGTGTTGGTAAAGAGCCATCTGGGCAAGCCTTTAATTCGCTTATTCAGCTTGAGATGGAACAAGGTATCCCGCGTAATCCATTTATCAATGCAGGGGCACTGGTGGTCAGTGACATGCTGCATACACGCCAATCGGCACCGCGCCAGCGGATGTTAGAGTTTGTTCGCGCACTCGCTGCAAACCCTCATATTTGCTACGACAAAGTGGTCGCGGACTCGGAAATGCAGCACAGTGATCGCAATGCCGCAATCGCCTATTTGATGCGAGCATTTGGCAATTTTGAAAACGAGGTTGTGCCGGTACTGACCAACTATTTTCACTATTGTGCGCTGAAAATGAGTTGTGTGGACTTGGCGAAAGCGTTTTTCTATCTTGCCAATCAGGGTAAGCCGTTGGGGCGGGCGCGCGCGATCCTCACCAAAACCCAGAGCAAACAATTGAATGCGCTACTGGCTACGTGTGGCTTGTATGATGGTGCGGGTGAATTCGCCTACCGTGTTGGGATGCCGGGCAAATCTGGCGTGGGCGGCGGCATTATTGCGGTCGTTCCCGGTGAAATGTCGATTGCAGTATGGTCGCCTGAGCTTGACCCTTCTGGCAACTCGTTGGCAGGAACGGCTGCCCTTGAGCTCTTATCAGCAAGAATTGGGCGCTCGATATTCTAGTTTTTGGCGGTGATGAGGACTAACACCATCAGCGAAAGTGAAAAAAGCCCCGCGAGATCAGGCGGGGCTTTTTGATTGCGACTCAACCACAGATGTCATCCAAGGTTGCGCATGCTTATGCCTCAGCGGCTAGGGTAGCAAAGGCATGATCGGCCGCCGACAAGGTAGCGTCGATCTCTTTTTGCCCGTGCGCTAAGCACGTAAAGCAGGCTTCATAAGCGGACGGTGCAAGATAGACACCTTGCTCTAGCATTAAGTGGAAAAAGCGCTTAAAGCGTTCTGTATCACATTGCTGCACGTCTTTAAAACATGTGACCGTGTCGTTATCGGTGAAGAAGAAACCGAACATTGCACCGGCTTGGTTGGTAGTCAGTGCAATACCGTGTTTGTCCGCAAGGGCTTTAAAACCATCGGCCAGTTGCTTGGTGATACTGTCCAGATAATCATGGTTGCCTGGCTGACGCAATTCGCTGAGACAGGCGAGGCC